>JADLHF010000231.1 GCA_020848935.1 Acetobacteraceae bacterium | reverse complement strand
TTCATAATTCCTGCGCTGCCTTTGCGCCTTCGCATCCGCGCGCCCTCGGCACGCACCGCCGCGGCCAGCCGACGATGGGCGGGGCGATGGACTGATCGGTGCGCTTCAGCGTGCCGCCGCGCCGACCCGCGCCTAGCGGCGAGTCGTCGACCGCAGGGGCTTCGATAACGACCAGGCCGATACCGCCATGCGCGCGGGCGCGGCGATATTCGACGTGGCGATCCGCCAGCCCGCCGACCTTGCGGGACCCCGTGCCGTGCACGGATGCGAAGGCGCGGTTGCGAACCATCACGCTCCCGACCGTCAACGGCGAGAGACGGTGGCGATAACGCGCCTCTACCGCGTCATGCGCAGGCCCCTTGAGATCACGCTCCTTGACCGCTGAGCCCATCGGCCATTGTTCCTCCCGCCGCCCAGGAGACCTGGCAAGTGCCTGCCCGCCGGTCATTGGTGGGCGCTGCTTGGCACATGTACCGCAATGCAGTACCAAATTCTGCAGGCTAACAGATCATCGCGGCGCCAGTTCTGTCAAGCGCGCCGCGGCCTCGGTGAGACGATCCGGAGGCGGCCTGGCACCGCTTCCGTCATTCTCTGGTCCACACCTCAGCGCCTGCGTGAGGTTGGTCGGGCGCCAAGATTCCCTTGAACGATTACTGCATTGCGGTGTCTTATATTTCCCGTGGCCAGGCTGACCACGTTGCCGCCTGCAGGAACGGGCCCGCCGACTTTCGAGAGTGATGTTCATGGCTGACGCCAAGTCCGCTCCCCGATTCCGCGCCGCGCCGCTCCGGTCGCCAGCCGTGGGAAAACGAAGCGATCCGATGTTTGTCAACTCCGTCGAGAAGGCGTTCCGTGTGCTCGGCGCGTTCAACGCCGAACGGCCGACGCTGAACCTAACGCAGCTCGCCGACGCGCTCGGGATTGACAAGAGCACGGTGCAGCGCTTCGCCTACACGCTCGAGAAGCTCGGCTACCTGAACAAGGATCCCCACACGAAGCATTTCGAGCTCACGCCCCGCAACCTCCAGACGGCCTATCACTTCACCCAGTCCAACGCGCTCATACGCCGGGCGATGCCGTATCTGCTGCATCTGAGCCAGGCGACCGAGGAGGCGACGAACCTGTCGATACGACAGGAGACCGACATCATCTACGTCGTCCGGTTCATGAGCCGGCACGTTCTGGCCGCGAATGTCACCGCGGGGCGTCGCCTGCCTCTCTACTGCACCGCGCCTGGCCGAGCGATCCTCTCGCGGATGCCCGCGGATGCCGTGGAGGCGTTGCTCGGCCAGTCCGCGCTCCGGGCATACACTCCACACACCGCGACCAATGTTTCCGATCTCATGCGGAAGATCGGCGAGGTCTCGGCCCGTGGCTACGCGATCTGCATCGAGGAGATGCTGCTGGACGATATCTCGATCGCGGCGCCCATCGTGGACCGGGGCGGTACGCCGATCGGTGCCGTCAATATTGCGATCTCGAAGGCCCGGTGCACCCCCGAGATGGCGGAGTACCGGTGGGGCCCGCTGGTCGTGTCGACGGCACAGGCCATCTCACTGTGGAGTGGCCCCCCGGAACCGGACAGGTGGGTGACCGGGACCTGATCGTGGCCCGGCTTCCGAAGGATGAAGGCCGATGGCAAGACAGCGATCTGGCAGCGCCGAGGCCAGGCGTCAGGCCGGCCCCGGTTCCATGGGCCACGAAGTCCGGATCGCTTCCCTGCCCGCACACACTGGCCGTCGATGCGGACGACGAACGCGATCGGGCGGCTCTGTCCGTCTCCGGCCGGATCGCAATTCGCAGGGTCGATGGATCGCAGGCCCTCGGTCAGCCTATCGCCGCCCCATGGATGACCGCGCTCCCTGAGCGGATGTCGTCACACCGCCGGAGGCGCCACCAGCAGATTTCCATCATCGTCGAGACACGACCCCGGGAGTTACCCCATGGACAATCGCGAATTCGCGCGGCTGCTGTCACCGCTTACGATCGGCAGGGTCACGGTGCGCAACCGCGCGCTCTCCACCGCACATGTCACCGGAATGTCGGTGGGCGGGCAGATTTCCGACCGGCTGGTCGAGTATCACCGCGCCCGCGCGCGCGGTGGCATCGGGCTGGTCGTGCTGGAAGCGACCCCAGTCGATCACTCGCCGCTCGGTGCCAGGACCAGGGGCGCCAATCTGCAGAGCACCGACGCGATCATCCCCGGCTATCGTCGCATCGCCGATGCGCTGCATGCCGAAGGTGCAAAGGTATTCACGATGCTGTCGCACTCGGGGCGCAACACCTCGATGGGCGCAGACGGCGAGCCGCCCGTGGCCCCCTCGCCGATCCCGATGGACCGCACGCGCGACATCCCGCACGAACTCGGTATCGACGAGATCGCCGGTATCGTGCGCGCCTTCGCCGCAGCCGCGGTGCGCGCGCGCGAAGGTGGGCTGGATGGCGTGGAGCTGTCGTTTACCCACGGCAACCTTGTGCAGGCGTTCCTCTCGCCTTCGTCGAACCGACGTACCGACGCCTATGGCGGGTCGGAGGAGCGAAGGCTGCGCTTCGCGCGCGAGGTGCTGGAGGCAACCCGCGACGCGGTCGGTGCCGCCTTCACGCTGGGCATCCGGTTCAGCGCCACCGAACTCGTCCAGGACGGCTACGGCATCGAGGAGGGGGTGCGCTATGCGCAGTTGATGGCGGGCTGGGGCAGGCTCGACTTCATTGATGTCAGCGCCGGCACCAATGCCAGCATGTGGAGCCGATCCATCCACTATCCCACCATCGCTTCGCCACAGCAGCCGCTGGTTGCCTATGCGCGCGCGGTGAAGCAGCGCGTGGGTATCCCGGTGTTCTGCATCGGCAAGATCGCCGATCCGCATGAAGCCGAGGCAATCCTGAAAGCGGGCGGCGCCGACATGGTCGGCATGACGCGCGCCCACATCGCGGAACCCGCGATCATCCGCAAGATCATGGACGGGCGAATGGAGGACATCCGCCGCTGCATCCACGGCAACGAGGCCTGCTTCAGTCGCCAGCAGCGTGTGGGAGACATCACCTGCGTGTACAACCCGCGCACCGGCAGGGAGCACCAGTGGCCGGAACTCATGCCAATCGACCGCCCGAAATCGGTACTGATCGTGGGTGGCGGTCCGGCCGGGCTGGAGGCCGCGCGCGTTGCAGCGAAACGCGGTCACGACGTAGTGCTGCACGAGAAGGGCGGCCAGTTGGGCGGCCAGGTGCGGCTACTGGCACGCACGCCGCACCGGCAGGACTATCTGCAGATCATCTCCTGGCTGGAACGCCAGGCGCGCCGTGCCGGTACGCTGGTGCGCCTGGAAAGTGAGATGACCGCCGCGGCGATCCTCGCCGCCGCGCCCGACGTGGTGATCGTCGCCACCGGCGCCAGTGATGCGCGGCCTGACCTTCCGGGCGCTGCATCTCCCGAAGTGTTCACCGGACGCGAGGTATTGGCCGGCGCCAGCCTTGGCAGGCGGGTGGTGCTGGGCGACTGGGATGGCCGGCACATGGGCATGTCGATCGCCGAGGCGCTGGCCGCACGCGGCCACCAGGTGGAGATCGTCACCCCCGCCTTCTATGTCGGCATGGACGCAGACCTGCTGACCTGGCGGTCCGCCTATGATCGTTTGCTGTCGCTGGGTGTCGTCATGTCACCGCTGGAGGAGATCGTCGCGATCGACGAACAAGGTGCGACGGGGCAGAAGACCAACGGCGATCGCCGCACCATCGCTGCCGACAGTGTGGTGCTGTGTTCGAAAGGCAGGGCAGAGCTCGGTCTCTACCATGCGCTGCAGGGCAAGGTGCCGGCGCTCTACGCAATCGGCGATTGCTGGGCGCCGCGCCAGCTCGAGCAGGCAATCTTCGAAGGCGCCCGCGCGGCCCGCCAGATCTGAAGTCGACGCAACCTGTTCCCACGAGAAGCCCGCCCACCGGTACCATTCCGGCAACGATCCGCGCACGCCGCCACGCACCGTCCTTAACCTAGGCGCAGGACTCATTGTTTGAGCCAGAAGGTTACGGTGGCTGCGAGTGTGATGGCTGCGAAGAAGGTGTGAGAGCATCGGTCGTAGCGCATGGCGATGCGTCGCCAGTCCTTGAGGCGGCCGAACATGATCTCGATGCGGTGTCGCTGCTTGTAGAGTTCTGCATCGTGCGGGATCGGCACCTTGCGGCTCTTGGTCGAGGGGATGCAGGGCGCGATGCCCCTGGCCTGCAAGGCATCGCGGAACCTGCGGCTGTCGTAGCCGCGGTCGGCGAGCAGTTCCTGTGCAGGCGGCAGGGCAGGCAGGATCAGCGTGGCCCCGCGGTGATCACTGGCCTGGCCTTCGGTGAGCAGCAGCACGAGCGGCCGGCCCTTTCCGTCGCAGACGGCGTGGAGTTTGGAGTTCAGCCCGCCCTTGGTGCGGCCGATGCAGCGGGGAAAAGCCCCCTTTGCAGCAAGCTGGCCGCGGTGCGGTGTGCCTTCAGGTGGGTGCTATCGATCATCAGGCGTCCGGGCGGGCCCGCCTCGGCGGCCAGGCTTGCGAAGATCCGGTCGAATACGCCCAGCCGGCTCCAGCGCACGAAGCGGTTGTACAGGGTCTTGTGCGGACCATAGGCAGCCGGCGCGTCGCGCCACTGCAACCCGTGCCGGATGACATAGATGATCCCGCTGATCACCCGTCTGTCGTCCACGCGCGGCACGCCATGCGACAGCGGGAAAAACGGCGCCATCCGGCGCAACTGGGCCAGCGTCAGCAAATAGGGCGGCGTGAGCATGACAGCACCTCCGCCAGAAGTGGCTCGGGAAATTCGGACAGGGCGATAGGTGGAATTCCTGCCTGACAGCGGCGAAGGTGCCGCGGATCAGGAGAGAGCATGACGAAGCGAACCCGCCGGACGCACAGTGCCGGCTTCAACGCGAAGGTGGCGCTGGCAGCGATCAAGGGTGAGAAGACGCTGGCGGAGTTGGCCAAGCTGTTCGATGTGCACCCGGCGCAGATCACGGCCTGGAAGGCACAGTTGCAGGAGGGGGCGGCCGGTGTCTTCGGTTCTGGTCCTGCTGCCACTGAGGCCGTGCCGACGGTCGATCTGAAGCTGCTTCACGCCAAGATCGGGGAGCTGACACTGGAGAAGGATTTTTTGTCCGGTGCGCTCAGCAAGGCCGGCCTGCTGAGCGCAAAGCGATGATCGACCGCGCCAACGTGCTGCCGCTGACGCGGCAGGCGGCGCTGCTGCGGCTGAGCCGGAGCAGCGTCTACTACCTTCCCCGGCCGGTGCCGCCGGCGCGGCTGGCGATCATGCATCGGATCGATGCGCTGCATCTGGAACACCCCTTCGCAGGCAGCCGGATGCTGCGCGATCTGCTGCGCGCCGAGGGGGTGGTGATCGGCCGTCTGGCGGTGGCGACGCTGATGCGGCGGATGGGCATCGAGGCGCTGTATCGCCGGCCCAGCACGTCCAAACCCGCGCCAGGGCACAAGATCCACCCGTATCTGCTGCGCGGCCTGGTGATCGATCGGCCCAACCAAGTCTGGGCGATGGACATCACGTATATTCCGATGGCGCGCGGCTTCGTCTATCTCGCAGCGGTGGTCGATTGGTTCAGCCGGCGGGTTCTGGCGTGGCGGCTGTCGATCACGCTGGAGACGGAGTTCTGCCTCGACGCGGTGCAGGAAGCGCTGGCCCTGCACGGCAAGCCGGAGGTGTTCAACACCGATCAGGGCAGCCAGTTCACCAGCGCGGCCTTCACGGGGATGCTGGCAGAGCAGGCGATTGAAATCAGCATGGATGGCCGCGGCGCCTGGCGGGACAACGTGTTCGTCGAGAGGCTGTGGCGGACGGTGAAGTACGAGGAGGTCTATCTGCGCGCCTATGAAAGCGTGAGCGATGCGCGCGCCTCGTTGGGCAGGTATCTGGACTTCTACAATCGCCGGCGACCGCATTCGAGCCTGGGGGCGCGGACGCCGGAGCAGGTGCATCTCGACCATCAGCCGCTGCTGATGGCAGCATGACGGAGCCGCCGCGGCCGTGGCCCCGCTCCAGTCGGGCTACGCCCTCCCTGCGCGACACCACGGCCGCGGCAAGACGTGCGTATCAACCGGCAGGCCATCCACTCATCGGAGCCGAAACGCTGCAGCGAGAAACCGAGCCACCTCTTCACCGCCGCAGCAACACTGATGTCCGTTGTCAGGCCGCCGGGCGAACTGGTTGGCGACACGGGCTACGACGCCAACCACCTGCGCCGCTTCCTCGCTGAGCGCGGCACCTCGACGGTCATCCCCAGCACCTCGTCGCGCAAGGTCCCCATTCCGCACGACGCCGAGCGCTATAGGCTCCGCAACATCATCGAGCGCACCTTCTGCCGCATCAAGGACTTCCGCGGCATCGCAACCCGATACGACAGGACCGCCCGAAACCTCCTCGCCGCCGTCTGCCTCGTCTCAGCCATCACCTACTGGGCATGATTGAGTCCACACCCTAGGGGCAAGCCGCTGGCGCGCGCTGGTGCACGTCACCCTGCCGCAGATCCGCGCCGGCATGATCGCGGCCTTCCTGTTCGCCTTCATCACGTCGTTCGACGAGCTGACCATTGCCCTGTTCGTGACTGGCGGCAGCACCTCGACCCTGCCGCGGCAGATGTGGAACGACCTGATGCTTCAGGTCAACCCGACGCTGGCCGCGGTCTCGACCGTGGTGCTGGTGTTCATTTCCATCTTCATCGTGCTGGCTGAAATTTTCCGCCGCCGGACCATCGCCAGGTAGCGGCGGCGGGTCCGGCACGAAGGCGCCTCACGCCGTCTGCAGCGGCCGCACCTCGCTGCGGCCGGAAACCGCGCGGGCGGCATCGACCACGACAGGGCCGAGCTTCAGCGCGACGTCGGCTCCCTTCCAGTCGGCCGTGGAGACCGAGAGGTTGATCGCCGCCGTGCTGCTGCCATCTGCCTTGCGCACCGGGGCGGCGATCGAGATGTCGCCGATCGAGGTCTCCTGCTCAGTCAGTGCGAAGCCCTGCATGCGGGCGCGCCGCAGCTCCTCCATCACCGCCTCGGGTGTGGTGCGAGTGTGCGCGGTATAGGCGACCAGGCGCGAGCGATCGAGGATCGCCATCGCCGCGTCGTCGGTCATGGTGGAAAGAATTGCCCGCCCGCTGGCGGTGCAGAAGGCCGGCCTGCGCATGCCCAGCACGACATCGACCGTCACCACCCGCCGGCCCGGATAGCGCACCACATAGATCACCTCGGTACCGTCCAGCACGGTCATGTTCACCGTGGCGTCCAGCACCTTGTTGAGCTCGTAGAGCTGGTGCCGCGCACGGACGACCAGGGGGTCGGTACGCAGATAGATCATGCCCAGGCTCATCACCTTGGGCGAGATCGTGTAGCGGCGCGCCCTGGCGTCCTTGTGCAGGTAGCCAAGTGCTGCCAGCGTGTAGGTGAAGCGCTGCACCGAGCTCTTGTCCAGCCCGGTCAGTTCCGCGATCTCGATCAGGCTCAGGCTGCGCTCGTGCGCCTCGAAGGCGCGCAGGATCTGGAACGCCTTCTCGACCGAGGAAACGAACCAGGCCGGTTCGGCCGTCGCCGCAGTCGCCATCCGCATGCTCGCCTTCGTTCCGATTCGATGATGCCGCTCGTTGGAGCGGGCGTGACGCGATGCAGCGCGGAATACGCGCTTGACACACCCGCCAACGCGCGAATGATATCGTATAGAAATACATTGGCTTGCAATAAGATCAATCCGGCCGCCAGGAACGCTACGATGACCGACCCAGCCCCAGCCTCCGTGCCCGGCAATGCCGGCGCCCAGGTCGACCAGGCGAGCGATGCCCGCTTGGGCTACGACGTGGCGGATGGCATCGCCACCATCACCATCCGCCGCGCCGATAAGCTGAACGCGCTGCTGCCCGACATGATCCTGGTGATGGCCGACCTGATCGAGCGCACGCGGCGCGACCGCAAGGTCCGCGCGCTGGTGGTGCGGGGCGAGGGCAAGTCGTTCTGCGCCGGCGACGATCTGCACCCGGAAGACCGCTTCAAGTACGGCCCGCCCGACCTGCATACGCGGCTGAAGATGGGCTATCCGCGGCTGGTCAACGACCTGATGCAGCTGCGCAAGCCCGTAGTGGCGATGATGCGCGGCCACGCCGTGGGCGCAGGCTTCGACCTGGCACTAGCCTGCGACTTCCGCATCGCCGCACCCGATACGCGCATGGCCGCGATCTATGTGAAGCGCGGGCTGGGCGGGGGTGCGACCTATCTGCTGCCGCGCTTCGTCGGTCTGGGCAAGGCGACCGAGCTCTTGCTGCTGGGGAGCTGGATCGACGCCGAGGAGGCGCTGAAGCTGCACCTGGTGACCCGGGTCGTGCCTGAGGCGCAGCTGGAGGCCGAGACCTATGCGCTGGCCGCGAAACTCGCCAAAGGCCCGACCCAGGCAATCGGCGCCATCAAGAACGCCCGCAACCAGGGCCTGGGCCTCGATCCCGTCAAGGGGCTGGAGGCGCAGATCCTGTGCAATGTCGAGCTGATGTTCCACCGCGACGCGCGCGAAGGCCCGCGCGCCTTCCTGCAGCGGCGCGAGCCGGATTTTTCCGGCGAATGGATCGACCTGCAATACGAGACGTTCGACCCCGACTACCGCTGAGACACGCCTGCGGTGATCAAGCTGCTGGAGCACGAGGGCAAGGCGCTGCTGGCCGCCTGCGGCATCGCCGTGCCCCAGGGCGGCCTTTTCCGCGCGTTGCCCGAGGCGTTGGATGGACCGCTGGTGGTGAAGGCGCAGGTGTTCGCCGGCGGCCGCGGCAAGGCGGGCGGCATCCGCTTCGCCGACGGCCGCGCCGAGGCGCTGCGCGTGGCTGAGCAGGTCGCCGCCACGCCGCTCGCCGGCGCGCGTGTCGAGGACGTGTATGTCGAACAGAAACTCGACATCGCCCGCGAGTATTTCCTGGCCGCCATGGTCGATCGGGACCTGGGCATGCCGGTCCTGCTGGCATCCGAGGACGGCGGCGTGGAGGTGGAATCCGTCGCACCCGACCGGATGCTGCGGCAGGAAGTCGATCCGCTGCTGGGCCTGCAGCCCTTCATGGTGGACCGCCTGGTGCGGCGCCTCGGCCTTGCCGGCGACCAGGCGAAAGCCTTCGCCAGCTTGGTCGGGCAGCTGCACGCCGGCCTGATCGCGCAGGATGCCGAGCTGATCGAGATCAACCCGCTGGTGCTGACCACATCGGGCGCCTTCATCGCTACCGACGCCAAGGTGATGCTGGACGAGGACGCCGCCTTCCGCCACCAGGGCCGCCGCGCCCAACCCGAAGGCTCCTCGTTCGAGATGGCGGCGCGCGCGCTGGAGGTGATCAGTGTCGAGACCGGCCTGCCCGGCGGGATCGCTGCAATCATGAACGGCGCCGGCCTGACAATGGCGACGCTGGACGAGCTGATTGCGTTGGGCGGCACCGTCTCCGGTGTGGTCGAGCTGCATGGCGCAACCATGCAGGGCGGCGGTCGTATCGCGGATGTGCTGGACTGCGTGCTGGATCACCTGGCGCCTTCGGTAGTGCTGGTGAACATCCATTTCCAGTTCCGCAGCCTGGAAACCATTGCCGAAGGTGTGGCCATGGCGATGTCCCGCCGCCCCGAGCTCACGCCGGATCGTCTCGTGCTGCGCCTGTGCGGCGAGAAGGAATCCGAAGCCCAGAAGATCCTGGCCGGCAGCGGACTTTCGATCCTGCGCGCCTTCGGACCCGCCTGCGCCGAGACGGTGCGGCGCGCCGCCTGAGGATTTTGACGTGGCCGTCCTGGTCGACCGCACCTCGCGCATCCTGATCCAGGGCATCACCGGCCCAACGGGCCGTTCATATGCCGAGCGCATGGTGGCGAACGGCACGCCGCTCGTCGCCGGCGTCGCCCCAGGCCGGCAGGGACAAATGGTGTCGGGCGTGCCCGTGTTCGACAGTGTCGCCGATGCGGTCGCTGCGACGGGCGCCGATGCTGCGCTGAGCGCGGTGCGGAGTTCGCTCGCGATGGCGGCGGCGCTGGAGGCGCTTTCCGCCGGGATCCGTACCCTGGTCGTCTATACCGAGAACGTGCCGCTGCACGACGCCATCCGCATGTGTGCCTATGCGCGGGCCAGGGGGGCGAGGCTGCTGGGGCCGAACTCGGCTGGCGTGGTAAGCCCCGGCCGCGCGAACCTGGCCGACCTGAACGATGCACGGCTGAGGCCGGGGCGCATCGGCATCGTCTCGAAAAGCGGCACGCTCACCTACGAGGTGATCGAGGATCTGCAGGTGGCGGGCCTGGGCGAAAGCAGCGTGGTGTGCCTGGGCGGCGACCCCGTGGTCGGGACCTCCTACACCGATGTGCTGAAGCTGTTCGACGCCGACTCCGAAACCGACCTGGTGGTGCTGATCGGCGAGTCGGGCGGGCGGCAGGAATATGATGCGCTGGCAGTGGCGCGAACCATGCGCACGCCATTGGTCGCCTATATCGCCGCGCAGAACGCGCCCCCCGAAAAGCGCATGGGCCATGCCGGTGCCATCCATGACCGCGGCGACACCAATGCAGGGGCCAAGCTTGCCGCCTTCCGCGACGCCGGTTTCGCTGCGGTGGGACGTGTCACCCAAGTGGCTGATGCAGTCCTCGGCGCGCTGCGGCGCGGGCCGCCCTGAGCACGACCCGTACCGAAGTCGCGATCATCGGCGGCGGCCTGGTCGGCTGCATGATCGCCTGGCAGCTGCGCCTTCTCGGCCGCCGGGTGCTGGTGCTGGAACGCGGCCAGGTCGGCGGAGAATCCAGCGGGGTCAGTTTCGGCAGCTTGCGCCTGCAGGGCCAGCACGAAGCCGAGCTGCCACTGGCGCTCTCCGCCCAGGCGCTGTGGGAGGGGATGGAGGCGGCGCTCGGCGAAAGCGTGGAGTTCGTGCAGCACGGCCACGTGCATCTGGCGCTGTCGGATGAGCACGCCGCCCGGCTGGAGCACAATGCCGAGGTCGCACGTGCGCATGGAATGCAGGTGACGCTGCTGGGTCGCGCGGCGACGCTCGCACGCTGGACGTTCCTGGGCGAGGCGGTGCGTGCGTCGTCCTTCTCGGCGCGCGATGCGGTGGCCAACCCCCGCCTGGTCGCACCCGCGGTCGCGCGCGCGGCCCGACGCCTGGGGGCAAAAATCCGCGAGGGCGTGGAACTCGTGGCCTCGACGCACGGCGGTTCCGGCTTCACGCTGCACTGTCGCGCGGCGGATGCGCGGGATTTCGTGATCGAGGCGGACGTGCTGGTGAATGCCGCCGGCGCCTGGTGCGGCGCGCCCGCGGCCTGGTTCAACGAGACGATCCCGGTGTTCGCCGCCGGCCCCGCCGAACTGGTGACCGAGCCGATCCCTCGCTTCGCCGAACCCGTGATGCATGTGGTCGATGGCAGCGTGCTGTTCCGCCAGACCGCGCGCGGCAACCTGGTGATCGGCGGCCACCCCCGCATGAAGGTCGATGCCGAGACGCGCCGCACCCGCGTGCCGTCCGACAAGATCCTCACCAACCTGTCGCGGCTGGTCTCGGTGGCGCCGCATCTCGGCGACTACCACCTGATCCGCAGCTGGACCGGCATCGAGGGCTATGTGGAGGACATGCGGCCCGTGCTGGGGCCGAGCGCCACCACGCCGGGCCTGTTCCACGCCTGTGCCTTCAGTGGCCACGGCTTGCAGCTTGGACCGGCCGCGGCACAGGCGCTGGCCGAGCTGATCGCGCACGGCGCCACATCGCTGCCGATCGCACCCTTCGGCATCGGCCGCTTCGCCGCCGCAGCGCAAGCGGGCACGCGTATGGCGGAGGAATTCCAGGACGACCTGCTGCAGGCACGTTCCTGACGTCCTTCTTTTCCCTCCCCGGCCCTCGGGCAAAGGAATCGGGCGAGGGTGCGACGTGGCCTATCTCGATTGGGCGGCCAGGAAGATCCGCAATCCCCGATATGACCTCATCCGCTGATAACCGGGTGTCGGGGGTCCTAAGCAGCGATTCGTGAGTTGTCACACGGATGGGTTGATTGCCGCTCGCTGTTGAGATTGGCGACTGCGGCATGGATGGCGGTGTCGAGGTTGTCGGTGTTCTGGAAGGTCTGGTGGGCGAGGTGATGGCGCTTGAGGTCTCGCCACGCGCCCTCGATCTCGTTCAGTTCTGGGGCGTAGCGCGGCAGCCACTCGACGGTGATCCAGGGTCGTGCGGCGAGCGCGGCGGTGGATGCCTTGCTGGTGTGGATCGGCCCGTTGTCGAGCACCAGCACGACGGGCTTGGCGGGGCGCGCGGGCCGCGGACCGTGGCGGCGGTCCAGGATGGCGAGCAGGGCGATGAAGTCGGCGCTGCGCTTGGTGGCCGAGGTGTGCACAACCAGGTCGCGCGTGACGGCGTCGAGCACGCCGATCATTGCCACCTTGCGGCACTGGCCGGGTGCCGCGACGCGCAGGTCGGCGCCCCGCTCGGCCCAGGCATGGGCCAGATACGGATGCGTCAGCGCCTCCGACTCGTCGCCGTAGAGCAGCACGATGTCGCCAGCCCGCGCCTGTGCCTGGCGCAGCTTCAGGCGCAGGCCGACGCGCTCGACAGCGTCCGGGTCCTGGCGGCCGATCAACGTGTGTCGGGGGCGGCGCCAGCGAAACCCCCTTTTTCCCGGAGCAGGATACTGAGCCGGGACTTCGAGATGCTGAGGCCGGTCTGCCGTTCGATCTCCGCCCGCAATCGCGGCAGCGTCCAGTTGGTCCGATTCTCTACCGGTTCGCGCAGCAACGCGCTCGCCACCGCCAGCGCCTGCTCGCCCTTGGCCGGCGACGGGCCGGGCGCCAGCGTCGAGCGCAGCGCCGCCACGCCGCCCTCGGAGAACCATTGCCGCCAGTGGCGCACCGAGTCCGCCGTCACCCCAAACGCTTCGGCCACTTCCCCGCTGGTCCAGCCAGCCAGCGTCAGCAACACCGCGCGCGCCCGGTCCGCCTCGCCCCGTACCTCCGAGCGTGCCAACTCCGCCAATTCGGCGCGCTGCGCCGACGTCGCCGACAACCAAGACCGACCAGACATGCGCCTCACCCATCGCGAATCGTCACGCTCCAGAGCCTACCGCTCGTGTGACAGCCGACGGAATCCTGCTTAGACGGCTGAGCGTAGTACCCGGGGCGTTGCCCGACGCGCCCAATCCGAGCGTTGAATGCTGGCCGATCGCACCAGGCTACCGCATGGCATCATCCCGTGACTGCCGACTGCCGCGATCGAGGGGCATTCATAGGGTATTGCCAGCGACTCCTCAGGCAACCTGCACAGCCGCTGCAACTCCATCTCAATTTGCCCACCGGAACCCGACGATCGCCGCCCGTTCGGCTGCCGTGAAACACAGGTGCGGCGCCGCGGCTCGACGACGGTGGCGTCGACGATCTGCCTGCCCATGTCGCGGAAGCCGCGCTCGGCGAGCACCGCGTCGAAACGAGCAAACAACTTCGCCAGCGCGCCGGCCCCTGGGCGCATATCTCGTTGCTATTATGGACCGACTGTTCAATACTGCCGCATATCTGGAGGCGGCGCGCATGCCTGAGGATCGAGCACGGCGAATCTGCAACATCGTCCTGTTGTCGGACGGAACTGGAAACAGTTCTGCAAAACTGTTCAAGACAAATGTCTGGCGCCTCTACAAGGCGCTGGACCTCGTCGACCCACAGGATCCCAAGCACCCTCGCCAGGTCGCCTTTTATGACGATGGGGTTGGCACATCGACCTTCCGGCCCCTCGCGCTTCTCGGCGGTGCTTTCGGCTACGGCCTGGCGCGCAACGTGCGTGAGATCTATGCATTTCTGTGCCGCACCTACCGGCCCGGCGACCGGATCTACTGCTTCGGCTTCAGTCGGGGCGCCTTCACGATCCGGATCGTCACCGGCCTCATCCTCAACCAGGGCATCGTCAAGTACAACGGCAACGAGGCCGATCTCGCGCGCAACGTACGTGCCGCCTACCGCGAATACAGGCGCGAACGGCACTCGCGCCGCGTCCAGCTTCTCACTTGGCTGCGGCCGCTGCGCGACCTCGGCATTCGGGCATGGCACCGGCTGAACGGCATCGGCCCATCGATGGACTACAGAATGTCTGACAACATGCCGGTGGGCCGCGTCGAATTCGTCGGCGTCTGGGACACGGTGGACGCCTACGGCTTGCCTATCGAGGAGCTCGCGCGCGCGATCGACCGCTTCATCCTGCCACTATCCATGGCGGATCCCGACCTCCATCCCAAGGTGCAGCGTGCGCGCCATGCTCTTGCGCTGGATGAGCAGCGCCAGACCTTCCACCCCAGGCTCTGGAACGAAGACACCGAAAAGGAAAAGGACGAGGATCGCATCCGCCAAGTCTGGTTCGCCAGCGTCCATTCCGACGTCGGGGGCGGCTACCCGGATGACGGCCTGGCACACGTCACGCTCAGCTGGATGATCTCCGAGCTAAAGGCTGCTGACAGCGACAGAGGCCCACTCGCGCTCCGCCTTCGGCCGAAAGCTGAGGCACAGATCCACTCACGTGCCGACGAGAACGCCCCACTGCATGATCCGCGTCGCGGCTTCGCCAGCTACTACCGCTACCGGCCGCGCGACATCGAGATCCTGCGCAACCAGGAGCCCAACCGATCCTCGCCCTACAGCGTGAAGCTCCGCACGCCGGTCATCCACCAGAGCGCGCTGCGCCGGATCAGGATCGGCCAGGACGGCTACGCGCCCATCAGTTCGACGCTGGATTTCCGGGTTGCGATGGTCGGCGGCGGATACCAGCCGGCGGCAACCGAGACCGATTCCACGAATACGTCATCGCCGGAGGACTTCGCCGCCGGCCGCCAGGGGGTGTTCAACTTCGTCTGGTGGCGCCGGGTGACTTAGTTCCTGGCGCTGTTCATCACGCTGATCATCGCAGCCTTCCCGGCCTTTCTCGATGCGGACCAGTGCTCGGGCTGGGCGTGCTTCCTCTCGCCTCTCATTCAGGGGATCGGGGGGTTCCTGCCCGGCATCCTCTCCGGCTGGACAGCAACTGCGGCGGCAAATCCGGCAACCCTGCTGCTTCTTCTGGGGCTACTGGCCGCGACTTACGTCGCCGGATCTCGCCTCGATCGGCGCATCCCGGACGAGATGCGCAAGGTGTGGTACCGCTTCACTAGCGTCAGCCCACAGCCGCCGCCCGACACCTCCTTCGCACAGCCGACGCAGCCCAGCCCCGTCAACACGGCGGTACAGCGCCTGCGCACAGACGGCCGGTACATCCGCTTTTGGAACTTCGCTCGGCGCACCGCCCTGCCCGGGCTGGCGGCGGGGGGAACCCTCTACCTCGCCTGGGCCCTGCTCAGCGTCAGCATCATGTCGGCCCGGGAATCCTGGGGATGCGTGTGCCGCGCGGACCCGCGGTCGTTCACCGAGACCCTGCCGGTAAGTTCGGATTTTGCACCGGGACAACTGTGTGCCGCCACCAGGGTACATCTGCGCGAAGGGGCGCGCTACGAGATCGAGGTCGCCATCCCGGCTGCCCATGCATGGCTGGACGGAGGCCCCCCACCCGACGGCCTTGAGGCCTCGCCCAACGGATTGATCAACGGACCCAGTGCCATGATGACAGTCATGGCACCGTTCCGTCGGCATTGGCGCCAGCCCTGGTTCAAGCTGATGGCGCGAGTTGGCGAGCAAGGTGCGGATGTGTACGCGCCCGACTGGCGGCTGGTCTCCTCCGATCAGGTCTATGTCTATAGGGCGAAGATCACCGCCAACGGGACAGGGCCCCTCTTCCTCTATGTCAACGACGGCGTGCCGCTCGGATTGACCGGCTGGATCTACGGCAACAACCATGGGACAGCCCGCATCACCGTCCGGCAAATCTCGATGGAGCACCACGACGTGCCGGCACGCTGAGTGCCTGTCTGAAAATTCCGCCACGTCCCGGCCTAGACGCAAGGTGCGCGCAGGGAGAAAGGAGAGGCAGTATGCTCTGTTGTCCAGGCTATGTACCGTCTGTGCGGCGCTTCATCTGTGCGCCGGAAGGCGCCGGCGGACCCGGCGGTGGTGTGGTACCTGCGGCCGCTTTCGCCGCCCCTCCAGCCATTCCGGGCGAGCGGTGGATCGACATCCACTGCCACCTGTTCAACGTGCTCGACATCCCCACTCTCGCGTTCATCTCGCGTACCCGGCTGACCATGCCGTTACCAATCAAACTGCTGCCGCTCTTAGGCGTCCTGCCTCTCATCGGCGGGCTGAACGGTATGGCGATGACCGCGAAGGCTGAACTTGCGGCGCTTCGTGAGGGTGCGGACCCTCGCCTGCTCGGGCCGGTCGCCGCCCCCCTGGAGACCGAGACCGCGCTGCGGATCATCGCCGGCCGCCCACCCGCCAGGGAGGCCGAGGCGGCTTTCTCGCCGCTTTCCACCCTGTTCGCTGGACGCATGAACGCGATGGAGCCGCCCCCTCCACCCAAGGAGGGCGCGGAGATCCTGCGGGATATTGCCAACGAGGAATTGGCCGGACGCGACCCGCAGGACGAGGTGACGGACGATGAAATCCGGCTTCTGGCCGGGCGCCTTGAACACGAGGTGGCCCGCGATCGAGGTGGGGCCGAGACGCTCATTGCTTGGGCACAGGGAATGGCCCGGTCGCGGGATGCTATGACCGGCGCGCTGCTGTCGCAGTTCCCGCCGGGCGCAGACGTGCTGCTGACCCCGGCAATGGTGGATTACAGCCGATGGCTCGGCGTTGACGGCGGGCTGTTCGACCCCGATCCCATCTCAAAGCTTGACGACCAGGTGGCGGTGATGGGCGAGATCTCGCGCAGACGCGCCAACGGCGTGGCCGTCGGCAGGCCCGCCGGCTTGTTCTCCATTGCGCCCTTCTGCCCTTGGCGCCATGTGGAAGACCTCGCAGCGGGCCGGATGACGATCCTTGAGCGCATCAAGCGCTGGGTGGCGAGTGGCCAGGTCGTCGGCGTGAAAGTCTATCCTCCGATGGGGTTCCGCCCCACCGGCAACTCCGGCCTGCCCGCCGAGACTTTTCCCAGCAAGCTGCGGCGGCTCGCAGGTGCCCGGAACGTCGGCGGCCTCATCGATGACGGGTTACACGAGCTCTACGCTTGGTGCGCCGCCAACGAGGTTCCCGTGATGGCCCATTGCGGGAACTCGAATGAGGCAGCCAAGGGGGCCGGGCTCCTCGCGGGGCCAAATGGCTGGTCGGAAGTGCTGGTCGGGCACCCCAGCCTCCGCCTGAACCTCGCCCATTTCGGTGGCGTCTACGATCTCGCTAGCGACGACCCGGCGAAGCGTGACCTGGCCCGGAAATGGACGCAGACCATCGCGGCGTTGATGACGCGGTTCGACGGGCTATACGCTGACATAGGCTTCGCCAGCCAGATGCTCGACGAGAATCCAAGGACACGAGAGATCCTGGATTCGCTGGCTTGGCTTCGCCAGCTTGCCGACGCTCGCCCTGTGCTGATGGAGCGGCTGATGTACGGATCAGACTGGGTGATGGTCGGCATGACGCCGGGAGGAGGACGATACGCCGAGCGCGTCAAGGCCGCTCTGTCTGCTGTCTTCACGCCGGTGGAGATGGAGAACATCCGCTGGCGGAATGCTGCCCGCATGCTCGGTCTCGGGAGGGGCGAACCGGGCCAGGTCAGGATGCAGGCTTGGCTTGCCCCCCATGCGCCGGGCCTCCTAAGCCGCTTCGACCCCGCCTCCGCATAATACCGTCCTGCCGGGCCGGTCGAAAAAGCTCGTCTGCCCTGATTCGTTGCTGTGGCGGCGATGTGGAGCTGCGGCATGCTGGGACGATGGGCGCGTGCGCAGGGTGAGCTCCTGATTGTTGGCTCGCTGCGCGAGTTAATCCCCAACCGCCACGCGCTTGAGCGGCACTGCCGCGTCGCTGCTGCCTTCGTCCGCATTGCCGTGAGCCGCATCATGCTTGGGCCGCTGACCGTAAAGCTCCCAGCGTGATTTCGATCCTCGCCGATGGGCACTCGGGCACCGACCTGCGACAGATAGCGCTTTGACCTGATGGCCGACACGCTTGAGCTCAGGAGCCCCCTAGACAGCTCAGCACCACGTCCCACCCACCAACCCTCGCGAGTTGCTCCTCCGCACGCCGCTTTAACTCGGCCTCACTGATCGGCCACGGCGGCGTAGACTTGCTGCCTGGGAAAATCGCGTAGGCGAAGGGACCGGTCGCGTCCCGGGTGGTGGTGTAGGAGGAGCAGAGCCCGGGGCGCGTAGCGAAGCTCGTGGGTGAGCGGGGCGGAGCGGAGCGCCCCGGGCGGCCACCGCGGTGATCGTCGGTAGGGTTGGGTTGCTGAGATCTGCAACCTCTGACCAGGGACCGACCACGATGACCGACGACAGGATTGCCCTTCGCGAGCTGCTGGAAAAGGGTTCCGATGCCATCTTCCTGCGCGAGATGACTGGATTTGCCGCGCAGCGCCTGATGGAACTGGAGGTGGGC
>JADLHF010000230.1 GCA_020848935.1 Acetobacteraceae bacterium | reverse complement strand
CTGCCGCATCTATTCCGGCGTGCTGCAGGCCGGCACTGGCGTCATCAACTCGACGCGCGAGAAGAAGGAGCGCATCGGCCGCATGCTGCTGATGCACGCCAACAACCGCGAGGACATCAAGGAAGCCTATGCGGGCGATATCGTCGCGCTCGCCGGCCTCAAGGAGGTGCGCACCGGCGATACCCTGTGCGACGCCAACAAGGCGGTGATCCTCGAGAAGATGGAATTCCCCGATCCGGTGATCGAGATCGCGATCGAGCCGAAGTCGAAGGCCGATCAGGAGAAGCTCGGCGTCGCGCTCGCCAAGCTCGCCGCGGAAGACCCGTCCTTCCGCGTCTCCACCGACCAGGAGTCCGGCCAGACCATCCTCAAGGGCATGGGCGAGCTCCACCTCGACATCAAGGTCGACATCCTGCGCCGCACCTACAAGGTGGACGCCAACATCGGCGCCCCGCAGGTGGCCTATCGCGAGCGCGTCACCAAGCCGGTCACGGTCGACTACACCCACAAGAAGCAGACCGGCGGCACCGGCCAGTTCGCCCGCGTGAAGCTGACCGTGGCGCCGAACGAGGCCGGCAAGGGCTACGAGTTCGAGAGCAAGATCATCGGCGGCAACGTGCCGAAGGAATACATCCCCGGCGTGGAGAAGGGCCTGCAGTCCGTGCTCGGCGCGGGCGTGCTGGCCGGCTTCCCGGTCGTGGACCTGAAAGTGCAGCTCATCGACGGCGCCTACCACGAAGTGGACTCCTCGGCGCTGGCGTTCGAAATCGCGTCGCGCGCGGCCCTGCGCGAGGCGTTGCAGAAGGGCGGGTCGGTTCTGCTGGAGCCGATCATGAAGGTCGAGGTGGTGACGCCGGAGGAATACACCGGCTCCGTCATCGGCGACCTCAACTCCCGGCGCGGGCAGATCCAGGGCCAGGACATGCGCGGCAACGCCAATGTCGTGAACGCCATGGTGCCGCTCGCCAACATGTTCGGCTACGTGAACACCCTGCGCTCGATGAGCCAGGGGCGCGCGACCTTCACCATGCAGTTCGATCACTACGAGCAGGTGCCCCAGCACGTGGCACAGGAAGTCCAGGCGAAGTTCGCCTGATCGGTCAGAAGAACGAGTCTTTGAGACGTTGAACGGAGAGCCCAATGGCTAAAGAGAAATTCGAGCGGACGAAGCCGCACTGCAACATCGGGACGATTGGCCACGTCGACCACGGGAAGACGTCACTCACGGCCGCGATCACGAAGGTGCTGGCGGAGTCCGGCAAGGCGCATTTCACCGCCTATGACCAGATCGACAAGGCGCCGGAAGAGAAGGCGCGCGGCATCACCATTTCGACCGCTCACGTCGAGTATGAGACCGACAACCGCCACTACGCCCACGTCGACTGCCCCGGCCACGCCGACTACGTGAAGAACATGATCACCGGCGCGGCCCAGATGGACGGCGCGATCCTGGTCGTGTCCGCCGCCGACGGCCCGATGCCGCAGACCCGCGAGCACATCCTGCTCGCCCGCCAGGTTGGCGTGCCGGCGCTGGTGGTGTTCCTGAACAAGTGCGACATCGCCGATCCCGACCTGCTGGAGCTGGTCGAGCTCGAAGTGCGGGAGCTGCTGAGCAGCTACAACTTCCCCGGCGACGACATCCCCATCATCCAGGGCTCGGCGACCGCCGCGCTGAACGACACCCAGCCGGAGCTGGGCGAGCAGGCGGTCCTGAAGCTGATGGAAGCGGTGGACAGCTACATTCCCCAGCCGGTTCGCGATATCGACAAGCCGTTCCTGATGCCGGTCGAGGACGTGTTCTCGATCTCCGGTCGCGGCACCGTGGTGACCGGCCGTGTTGAGCGCGGCATCGTCAAGGTGGGCGAGGAAGTCGAGATTGTCGGGTTGAAGAACACGGTGAAGACCATCGTCACCGGCGTGGAGATGTTCCGCAAGCTGCTGGACCAGGGCCAGGCCGGCGACAATATCGGCGCCCTGCTGCGCGGCACCAAGCGCGAGGACGTGGAGCGCGGCCAGGTTCTGGCCAAGCCCGGCTCCATCACCCCGCACACGAAGTTCAAGGCCGAGAGCTACATCCTGACGAAGGAAGAGGGCGGTCGCCACACCCCGTTCTTCACCAACTACCGCCCGCAGTTCTACTTCCGCACCACCGACGTGACCGGCATCGTGCAGCTGCCCGAGGGCACCGAGATGGTGATGCCGGGCGACAACGTGTCGATGGACGTGGAGCTGATCGCGCCGATCGCCATGGATGAGGGCCTGCGCTTCGCCATCCGCGAGGGTGGCCGCACCGTCGGCGCCGGCGTGGTTGCGAAGATCGTCGCCTGAGACCGCTGATCGGCACCGCCGGGGCCGGGTGGCTCCGGCGGTGTGCGTTTTCTGACGTGCCAATCGCCTGACTGAATTTGTCGCCGGATTGAGACTGTCGTCTGACTGAGACTGCCGCTGATCGGAACCGAGTGATGGACAACCAGAACATCCGCATCCGCCTTAAGGCGTATGATCATCGCGTGCTGGACAACAGCACACGGGAGATCGTGAACACCGCCAAGCGCACGGGTGCGCAGATCCGCGGGCCGATTCCGCTGCCCACGCATATCGAGCGCTTCACCGTGAACCGCTCGCCGCATGTGGACAAGAAGAGCCGCGAGCAGTTCGAGATCCGCACCCATCGCCGGCTGCTCGACATCGTCGATCCCACGCCGCAGACCGTGGATGCGCTGATGAAGCTCGACCTGGCTTCGGGCGTGGATGTGGAGATCAAGCTCTAGGGCGCAGCGCGCGCCACCTCACCGTCCGGGCCGTGCCCGGGCATCGTTTTGGCCTATGAGCCCTGACCGTTCGCAAGATCGGCGGCTCCTCTGGGGAACGGAAACAAATGCGTACTGGATTGCTGGCGAAGAAGCTGGGCATGACCCGGATCTTCAAGGACGACGGCACACACGTGCCGGTGACCGTGCTGCACCTCGACAATGTGCAGGTGGTGGCCGCGCGCACCGAGGAGACCGACGGCTACTCCGCCGTCCAGCTCGGCTGGGGCCGCGCGAAGGTGAAGAACGTCTCGCAGCCGAACAAGGGGCATTTCGCCAAGGCGAAGGTGGAGCCCAAGATGAAGCTCGCCGAGTTCCGCGTGGATGCCGACGCCCTGCTGGCGCCTGGCGATACGTTGTCCGCCGCGCATTTCGTCGCCGGCCAGATCGTCGATGTCAGCGGCACCACCAAGGGCAAGGGCTTTGCCGGCGGCATGAAGCGCTGGAACTTCTCCGGCCTTGAGGCCAGCCACGGCGTGTCGATCAGCCATCGCTCGCTGGGCTCCACCGGCAACCGGCAGGACCCCGGCAAGACCTTCAAGAACAAGAAGATGGCCGGCCATCTCGGGCAGGACCGGGTGACCACCCAGAACCTGGAAGTGGCCGCTGTCGATGCCGCCAAGGGGCTGTTGATGATCAAGGGCGCGGTTCCCGGCGCCAAGGGCGGCTACGTGCTGGTCCGCGACGCGGTGAAGAAGGCGCGCCATGCCGATGCGCCGCTCCCGGCCGGCCTTATCCAGGCTGAGGGCTGAGACCATGCAGATCGACATCAAGACGCTGGACAACACCGCCGCCGGCTCCACCGAGTTGCCGGACGAGTTCTTCGCCGCCATGCCGCGCGCCGACATCATGGCCCGCGTGGTGCATTGGCAGCAGGCCAAGCGCCGCGCCGGCACCCACAAGGTGAAGGGCATGGGCGAAGTCCGCGGCACGACCAAGAAGCCCTACAAGCAGAAGGGCACCGGCAATGCCCGCCAGGGCAGCCTGCGCGCCCCGCAGTATCGCGGCGGTGGCGCGGTGCATGGCCCGGTGGTGCGCAGCCACGGCTACGACCTGCCGAAGAAGGTCCGCCGCCTCGGCCTGATCTCGGCCCTGTCGCAGAAGCAGCGCGAGGGCAAGCTGGTGGTGCTGGATGCCGCCGCCGGCGGCACGGGCAAGACCCGTGACCTGAAGGCCAAGCTGAACGGGCTGGGCTGGAAGTCGGTGCTGGTGGTTGACCACACGGTGGACGAAGGCTTCCTGAAGGCCAGCCGCAACATCATCGGCATCGACGTGCTGCCGACGGTCGGCGCCAACGTCTATGACATCCTGGCCCATGACGTGCTGGCGATCACCACCGCGGGGATCGAGGGGCTGAAGGCCCGCCTCGGCGGTGCCGCCACCGATGCGGGCGCGCAGGGAGAGCCGGCATGAGCGAGACCAAGCCCGCCCGCCGCCAGCCGAAGCTGTCGCGCGAGGCGATGTACAACATCATCCGCAACCCGGTGGTGACCGAGAAGGCGACGATCCTGTCCGAGCGGGGCCAGTTCGTGTTCCGCGTGGCGATCGACGCCAAGAAGCCGGAGATCAAGGCGGCGGTCGAAGGATTGTTCGGCGTCAAGGTGACCGGCGTGAACACGCTGGTCAGCAAGGGCAAGACCAAGCGGTTCCGCGGTCGTCCCGGCGTGCGGTCGGACGTGAAGAAGGCGTATGTCACCCTGGCGGAGGGGCAGTCGATCGACCTCTCCACCGGCCTGGCGTGACGCAGGGGTAGCGCACATGGCACTGAAACACTTCAATCCCGTCACGCCCAGCCTGCGCGGCACCGTGCTGATCGGCCGTGGCGAGCTGTGGAAGGGCAAGCCGCTCAAGGGGCTGACCGAGGGTCTGTCGCAGACCGGCGGGCGCAACAACCACGGCCGCATCACCAGCCGGTTCCGCGGCGGCGGTCACAAGCAGACCTATCGCATCGTCGATTTCAAGCGCCGCAAGCGCGACATGCCGGCGATGGTGCAGCGCCTGGAATACGACCCCAACCGCACCGCCTTCATCGCGCTGATCAAGTACCAGGACGGCGAGCTCGCCTATATCCTGGCGCCGCAGCGCCTGAAGGCCGGCGATCAGGTGGTGGCCAGCGCGCGGGCCGACATCAAGCCGGGCAACGCCATGCCGCTGTCGGCCATCCCGGTGGGCACGATCGTGCACAACATCGAGATGAAGCCGGGCGCCGGCGGCAAGATCGCCCGCGCCGCCGGGCAGTATGCCCAGCTGGTCGGCAAGGATGCCGGCTACGCGCAGATCAAGCTGATGTCCGGCGAGCTGCGCCTGGTGCGCGGGGAGTGCATCGCGGCGATCGGCGCGGTCTCGAATCCCGACAACTCCAACCAGAGCCTGGGCAAAGCCGGCCGCTCGCGCTGGCTGGGCCGCAGGCCGCACAACCGCGGCGTGGTGATGAACCCGGTTGACCATCCGCATGGCGGCGGTGAAGGCCGCACCTCGGGCGGCCGCCATCCGGTCACGCCGTGGGGCAAGCCGACCAAGGGCGCCAAGACCCGGGTCAACAAGCGCACCGACAGGCTGATCATCCGCAGCCGCAACAAGGGCAAGGGCTGAGGCCATGACACGTTCCACCTGGAAGGGCCCGTTTGTGGACGGGTACCTGCTGAACAAGGCCGAGGCGTCGCGCGCCACGGGCCGCAACGAGGTCATCAAGATCTGGTCGCGCCGCTCCACCATCCTGCCGCAGTTCGTCGGCCTGGTGTTCGGCGTCTATAACGGCCACAAGTTCCTGCCGGTGCAGGTGACCGAGAACATGGTCGGACACAAGTTCGGCGAGTTCTCGCCGACCCGCACCTTCACCGGGCACGCATCGGACAAGAAGGCGAGGCGAGGCTGACATGAGCAAGCCGAAAACCCCGCGCGCCCTGGCCGACACCGAGGCGCAGGCCGTCCTGAGCAACGTGCGCATCAGCCCGCGCAAGCTGAACCTCGTGGCCGGCATGATCCGCAACAAGGGTGCCGCCGACGCGGTCGCCACCTTGACCTTCAGCAAGCGCCGCATCGCCGGCACGGTGAAGAAGGCGCTGGAGAGTGCGATCGCCAATGCCGAGAACAACCACCAGCTGGATGTCGATCGCCTGGTCGTCACCCGCGCCGAGGTTGGCAAGTCGGTGGTGATGCGGCGCTTCCACGCCCGTGGCCGCGGCCGCGCCTCGCGCATCGAGAAGTGGTTCAGCCATCTGAAGATCGTGGTTGCCGAGCGCCAACAGGCCGAAACCCAGAACGAGGCGGCATAACCGATGGGTCACAAAGTCAATCCGATCGGGCTGCGGCTCGGCATCAACCGCACCTGGGACAGCCGCTGGTACGCCGGTGGCGACTACGCCAAGCTGCTGCACGACGACCTGAAGCTGCGCGCCCATCTGCGCAAGAAGCTGTCCGGCGCCGGCGTGTCGCGCGTGGTGATCGAGCGCCCGGCCAAGAAGCCGCGGGTGACCATCTATGCCGCCCGCCCCGGCGTGGTGATCGGCAAGAAGGGCCAGGACATCGAGAACCTGCGCAAGGATCTCAGCAAGATGGCCAAGGGCGAAGTCTCGCTGAACATCGTCGAGATCCGCAAGCCCGAGATCGACGCCACCCTGGTGGCCGAGAACATCGCCCAGCAGCTGGAGCGCCGCGTTGCCTTCCGCCGCGCCATGAAGCGCGCGGTGCAGTCGGCGATGCGCCTGGGTGCGCAGGGCATCCGCATCAATTGCGGCGGCCGTCTCGGCGGCGCCGAGATCGCCCGGGTGGAGTGGTATCGCGAAGGCCGCGTGCCGCTGCACACGCTGCGCGCCGACATCGATTTCGGCGTGGCGACCGCCAAGACCACCTATGGCACCTGCGGCGTGAAGGTCTGGATCTTCAAGGGCGAGATCCTGGTCCAGGACCCGATGGCACAGGATCGCCGGGCCGCCGAACAGGCGCCGCAGCGTTAAGGACACCAGGCAATGCTTTCTCCCAAGCGGACCAAGTACCGCAAGGCCCACAAGGGCCGCATCAAGGGCGTGGCCAAGGGCGGCACCGCACTGAACTTCGGCGCCTTCGGCCTGAAGGCGATGGAGCCCGAGCGGGTCACCGCGCGCCAGATCGAATCCGCCCGCCGGGCGATCACGCGCGCCATGCGCCGTGCCGGGCGCGTGTGGATCCGCATCTTCCCCGATGTGCCCGTGTCGCAGAAGCCGGCCGAGGTCCGCATGGGCTCCGGCAAGGGCTCGCCCGAGTTCTGGGTGTGCCGCGTCAAGCCCGGCCGCATCATGTTCGAGATCGACGGCGTGGCCCCGGAACTGGCCAAGGAGGCGCTGACGCTGGGTGCCGCCAAGCTGCCGATCAAGACCAAGTTCATCACCCGCATCGGAGACGCGTGAGATGGCCAAGCAGACCAAGCCGGCCGATATCCGCGCCAAGTCGCCTGACCAGCTCGCCAGCCAGCTGCTGGACCTGCGCAAGGAGCAGTTCAACCTGCGCTTCCAGAAGGCCACCGGCCAGACCGAGGGCGTGGGCCGGGTGAAATCGATCCGCCGCGACATCGCGCGGGTCAAGACCATCATGGGCGAGCAGAAGCGCCCCGATCAGAAGCGCGGGGCCGCCAAGCCCGCCGTGCAGTCGTAAAGGAGTAGGGGCGATGCCAAGGCGCGTCCTCGTGGGGCAGGTCACCAGCGACAAGATGGACAAGACCATAACGGTTCTCGTCAATCGTCGCGTGATGCATCCGCTGTACAAGAAGTTCATCCGCCGTTCCAAGAACTACGCGGCGCACGACGAGGCCAATCTGTGCAAGATCGGCGACACCGTGCGCATCGAGGAATGCAAGCCGATCAGCAAGCGCAAGACCTGGACGTTGATCGAGATCAACGGACGCCCCCTGGGCGCATCCGGGTCGGCGCCGGTGCCGGCCGAGGCCGACGCCACGTCGGTCCAGGCGTAAGGGGACAATAGATGATCTCCGTCGAATCCAACCTCGAGGTCGCCGACAATTCCGGCGCCCGCCGCGTGCAGTGCATCAAGGTGCTGGGCGGATCGAAGCGCAAGACCGCTTCGGTCGGCGACATCATCGTGGTGTCGGTGAAGGACGCCATTCCGCGCGGCAAGGTGAAGAAGGGCGACGTGCACCAGGCGGTGATCGTGCGCACCAGCTTCCCGGTGCGCCGCGCCGATGGCAGCGCGATCCGCTTCGACCGCAATGCCGCCGTGCTGATCAACAAGCAGCAGGAGCCGATCGGCACCCGCATCTTCGGCCCGGTGGTGCGGGAACTGCGCGCGCGCCGCTTCATGAAGATCATCTCGCTGGCGCCGGAGGTGCTGTAATGGCCGCACGCATCAAGAAGGGCGACACCGTCCTGGTCATCAGCGGTGCCGACCGCGGCCGCCGCGGCGAAGTGCTGCGCGTGCTGCCGTCGGACAACCGCGCGGTGGTCCAGGGCGTGGCGGTTGCAAAGAAGCACACCAAGCCCACCGGCATGGGCAGCCCCGGCGGCATCGTCAGTGTCGAGGCCAGCGTGCACCTGTCCAACCTGAAGCTGGTCGATCCCAAGACCGACCAGCCGACCAAGGTCGGCTTCCGGGTGCTGGACGACGGCCGCAAGGTGCGCGTTGCCAAGGCCAGCGGCAACGTGATCGAGAGCTGAGGAGGCGTCGATGAGTGGAACGAAGAAGGGCGCCAAGGCGCCCGCCAAGGGCGGCAAGGGTGGCAAGGCTGGCGGTGCAAAGTCTGGCGCTGGTGGTGGCCGCGGCGCGGCTCCGCCGACCAAGGCCGAATCCCGCGCCGCGCGCGGCGAGGTCACCTATGCCGCGGCCGCCGAGGTTTCGGCCGGCACCGGCGCCATGCCGCGCATGCAGCAGCGCTACGTGGACGAAGTGCGCGCGGCGATGCTGGCCGAGTTCGGCTACAGCAATCCGATGCAGGTGCCCAAGCTCGACAAGATCGTCATCAACATGGGCGTGGGCGAAGCCGCCGGCGACCAGAAGAAGCTCGACGCCGCGGTGTCCGAACTGGCGCTGATCAGCGGCCAGAAGCCGATCAAGACCGTGGCCAAGAAGGCGATCGCCGGCTTCAAGATCCGCGCGGGCCTGCCGATTGGCTGCAAGGTGACGCTGCGCAAGACCCGGATGTACGAGTTCCTCGACCGCCTGGTCACCATCGCCCTGCCGCGCGTGCGCGACTTCCGCGGCATCGGCGCCACCAAGGGTTTCGACGGCCGCGGCAACTTCGCCATGGGGCTGAAGGAGCAGATCGTGTTCCCCGAGATCGTCTACGACAAGGTCGATGAAATCCGCGGCATGGATATCGTGTTCGTGACCACGGCCAAGACCGATGCCGAGGCGAAATCGCTGCTGAAGAAGTTCGACATCCCGTTCGTCGCCTGAGGCGGGCGGGCCACTCCCCGCCGTTCGCGGCGGGGATCCGATACGAAGACTGAGAACTTAACGCCTACGAGTTGGAATACCACCGGCCAAGGCTGGCAGGTTCCGGAGGGTAAGACAGGATGGCCAAGACGTCTCAGGTCAACCGCAACGCCAAGCGGGAGCGGATGTCCGCTCGCGACAAGGCGAAGCGTTCCACGCTGAAGGCGATCGTGATGGATCGCACGCTGCCGGTGGAAGACCGTTTCGATGCGACGCTGAAGTTGGCGCAGTTGCCCCGCAATGGCGCGAAGATCCGCGTGCGCCTGCGCTGCGCGCTGACCGGCCGGTCGCGCGCCAATTATCGCAAGTTCAAGCTGAGCCGCATCGCTTTGCGCGACCTCGCCAGTGCCGGGCAGATCCCCGGCATGGTGAAGGCGAGCTGGTAGGAGACGGCGCATGTCCATGTCAGATCCGTTGGGCGATATGCTCACCCGCATCCGAAACGCCCAGCGCGCCCGCCATGCCAGCTGCGTGGCGCCGGCCTCCAAGCTGCGCGCGAACGTGCTGGATGCGCTGAAGCGCGAAGGCTTCATCCGCGGCTTCTCGGTCGAGGAGTTGCGCGCCGGGGTGACCCAGCTGCGCATCGAGCTGAAATACAATGAGGGCGAGTCCGTCATCAAGGAGATCACCCGCGTGTCCAAGCCGGGCCGGCGGGTCTATTCCAAGATCCAGGAATTGCCGCGCGTCTATGCCGGGCTGGGGGTTTCGATCCTCTCCACCCCGCGCGGCGTGCTCAGCGATGCCGAGGCCCGCGCTGCCAATGTTGGCGGCGAAGTCCTTTGCCGCGTGTTCTGAGGAGGGTGGCATGTCACGTGTAGGCAAGTACCCCGTCGAGGTTCCGGCCGGCGTCCAGGTGGCGATCGCCGGGCGCATCCTGACGGCGAAGGGCAAGCTGGGCGAACTCACGCTCGAACTGACCGACAATGTCGAGGCGACGGTGGAGGGCAACCAGGTCACCGTCACCCCGCGCGGGAATTCCGCACCGGCGCGGATGATGTGGGGCACCACCCGCGCCAACGTGGCCAACATGGTCCGCGGCGTGTCCGACGGCTTCTCCAAGTCGATGGAGATCACCGGCACCGGCTACCGCGCCGCGGTGAACGGCAGCAACCTGGTGATCAACCTCGGCTTCTCGCACGACGTGGTCTATCCGATCCCGGAAGGGATCAAGGTGGTGTGCGAACGTCCGACCTCGATCAAGATCCAGGGCGTGGACAAGCGCCTGGTCGGTCAGGTCTGCGCCGAAATCCGCGCCTGGCGTCCGCCCGAGCCGTACAAGGGCAAGGGCGTGAAGTTCGAGGGCGAGGCGATCCGGCGCAAGGAAGGGAAGAAGAAGTGAGCCCGAGCGCGAGCGGAATCCTATCATGAGCGACAACAAGCAATTGCAGCAGCGCCGGCGGCTTCGCCTGCGCTTCCAGCTGCGCCGCAAGGCGGTCGATCGTCCGCGCCTGTCCGTGTTCCGGTCCGGCAAGCACATCTACGCCCAGGTCATCGACGATGGCGCCGGCCGCACCCTGGCCGCCGCCTCCAGCCTGGATCGTGCGCTGCGCGAGGCGCTCAAGACCGGCGCCGACAAGGACGCGGCAACCGCCGTGGGCAAGCTGGTGGCCGAGCGCGCGCTCGCCGCCGGAGTGTCGGCCGTGGTGTTCGACCGCGGCTCCTACCTGTATCACGGCCGCGTCAAGGCGCTGGCCGAAGCCGCCCGTGAGGGCGGCCTGTCCTTCTAGGAAGCGAAACAATGGCACGTGAACCGAGGGATGGCGGCGGTGGCCGCGGCGGTCGGGACCGCGACCGTGATCGCGGCGGCGACGGCGATGACCTGATCGACAAGCTGGTCACCATCAACCGCGTCGCCAAGGTGGTGAAGGGTGGCCGTCGCTTCGCCTTCGCCGCCCTGGTGGTGGTGGGTGACCAGAAGGGCCGCGTCGGCTACGGCGCCGGCAAGGCGCGCGAGGTGCCCGAGGCAATCCGCAAGGCCACCGAGCGCGCCAAGCGCGGCATGATCCGCGTGCCGATGAAGGAAGGCCGCACGCTGCATCACGATGTCCAGGGCCGCTACGGCGCCGGCGACGTGGTGCTGCGCAGTGCCGCTGCCGGCACCGGCATCATCGCCGGCGGCCCGATGCGCGCGGTGTTCGAAACCCTGGGCATCGGCGACGTGGTGGCCAAGAGCCTGGGCAGCCGCAACCCGCACAACATGGTCAAGGCCACCTTCGCCGCCCTGCAGCGCTGCGCCAGCCCGCGTTCGGTGGCCCAGCGCCGCGGCAAGAAGGTCGCCGACCTGCTGGGCAAGCGCGATGTCCCGGGCCAGGAGGCGGCCGATGCCTGACGCGAAGAAGACCGTGAAGGTCACCCAGATCGCCTCCGTCGCCGGCCGCAAGCCGGGCCAGAAGGAGACCCTGATCGGGCTCGGCCTGAACAAGATCCGCCGCTCGCGCGAGTTGGAGGACACCCCCTCCGTGCGTGGCATGATTCGCAAGGTCGCTCACCTTGTGAAGGTCGACGAGTCCTGAACCTGCGAGGGTTCTGAGGAGACTGCGATGAATCTGAACGAACTGCGCGACAACCCGGGCTCGCGCCTGAAGTCCAAGCGCCTTGGCCGCGGCATCGGCTCCGGCAAGGGCAAGACCTCGGGCAAGGGCGTCAAGGGACAGAAGGCGCGCGAAGGTGTTGCCCTGAACGGCTTCGAGGGCGGCCAGCTGCCGATCTACCGTCGCCTGCCCAAGCGCGGCTTCAAGAACATCTTCCGCAAGGAATATGCGCCGGTGAATCTTGGCGCGCTGGCCAAGGCGATCGAGGCGGGCCGCATCGATGCCAGCCAGCCGATCACCGAGACCACCCTGGCCGATGCCGGCCTGGTGCGCGGCGGCAAGGTGGTGGGCGTGCGCCTGCTGGCCAATGGCGCGATCGGCCGTGTGGTCAACATCACCGTCTCCGGCGCATCCGCCACCGCAATCGCGGCGGTCGCCGCGGCCGGCGGCAGCGTCGTCACCACGGTGGCCGCCAAGCCGAAGGCCGACGCGGCAGCCTGATGCCGGGGCCACCGGCGGCGGGCTTTCGTCCGCCGGGGTCGCACGCTATGTAGTGCATGACGGCGCCTCGGGAGGACCCGCTGGCGCCGTCGGCATGATGGGGAATTGGATCGATGGCGTCGGCGGCCGAACAGCTCGCGGCAAACCTCAATTTTTCGTCGTTCTCCAAGGCGACCGAACTCAAGAAGCGCATCTGGTTCACCGTGGGCGCGCTGCTGGTCTATCGCGTCGGCACCTACATCCCGGTGCCCGGCGTCGATGCCTCGGTGATGGGCGAGATGCTGGCCCAGCACGGCGGCGGCATCCTGGGCATGTTCGACATGTTCTCGGGCGGCGCGCTCGGCCGCATGACGGTCTTCGCGCTGAACATCATGCCCTACATCAGCGCCAGCATCATCCTGCAGCTGATGACCGCGGCCGTCCCCTCGCTGGAGGCCCTCAAGAAGGAGGGTGAGCAGGGCCGCAAGAAGATCAACCAGTACACTCGCTACCTCACCGTGCTGATCGCGCTGGTGCAGTCGTACGGCATCGCCGTGGGGCTGGAGGGCATGCGCGGCAGCTTCGGCGCCGCGGTGATCGACCCCGGCGTGTTCTTCCGCATGTCCTGCGTGGTCTCCCTGGTCGGCGGCACCATGTTCCTGATGTGGCTCGGCGAGCAGATCACCGCGCGGGGCATCGGCAACGGCATCAGCCTGATCATCATGGCCGGCATCGTGGCCAACGTGCCCAGCGCGCTCGCCTCGCTGTTCGAACTCGGCCGCACCGGCGCGCTCAGCCCGCTGTTCATCGTCGCCTTCCTCGTCATCGCCGCGGCGGTGATCATGTTCATCGTGTTTATCGAGCGCGCGCAGCGCCGCATCGTCATCCAGTATCCCAAGCGCCAGGTGGGCAACCGCATGTTCGGCGGCGACTCCACCCACATGCCGCTGAAGATCAACACCTCGGGCGTCATCCCGCCGATCTTCGCCAGTTCCATCCTGCTGATTCCCGCCACCATCTCCGGCTTCTCCAGCGTCACCGCCGAGCCCGGCATCCTGTCCAGCATCGGCGCCGCGCTGGCCCACGGCACACCGCTGTACATGCTGGCGTATGCCGGCATGATCATCTTCTTCGCCTATTTCTACACCGCCGTGGTGTTCAATCCGGAGGAGACGGCCGACAACCTCAAGAAGCACGGCGGCTTCATCCCCGGCATCCGCCCGGGCACCGCCACGGCCAGCTACTTCGACACCATCCTGACCCGCCTCACCACCATTGGCGCCATCTACCTGTGCATCGTCTGCCTGCTGCCCGAGGTGCTGATCAGCCAGTACGGCGTGCCGTTCTACTTCGGCGGCACCAGCGTCATGATCATCGTCTCGGTCACCATGGACACGGTAACCCAGATCCAGTCCCACCTGCTCGCCCACCAGTACGAGGGCCTGATCCGCAAGGCGCGGGTGAAGGGACGGGGCCGGTGAACCTTATCCTGCTGGGCCCCCCCGGGGCCGGTAAAGGCACCCAGGCCAAGCGGCTCCAGGACCGCTACGGCATTGTGCAGATCTCCACCGGCGACATGCTGCGCGCCGAGGTCGCCGCCGGCAGCGAGGTCGGGCTGCAGGCGAAGGCGGTGATGGAAGCCGGCCAGCTGGTGTCCGATGACATCCTGATCCGCATGCTGGCCGGGCGCATCGCGCGGCCGGACTGCGCCCGCGGCTTCATCCTCGACGGCTTCCCCCGCACCGTGCCGCAGGCCGTGGCGCTGGACGGCATGCTGGCGGGCAAGGACATGCGGCTCCATGCGGTGATCGAACTGCGGGTCGACGACGCGGCGCTGATCGAGCGCATCGCCGGTCGCTACACCTGCGCCAATTGCGGCGAGGGCTACAATGACGTGCTGCACCCCCCCAAGGTTGCCGGCACCTGCGACCGCTGCGGCGGCACCAGCTTCACCCGCCGCGCCGACGACACCCGCGAGACCGTCGCCGCCCGCCTGGTGGCCTATCACCAGCAGACCGCGCCGATCCTGCCCCACTACGCTGCCCAGGGCAGGCTGCATGCGGTCGACGGCATGGCCGAGCCGGACGCCGTCACCGGCGAACTGGTCGCCCTGCTCGACCCGCTGGCTCCGCCGGACAGCGCCTGACCGGGTGGGAGGCAAGGCAGACCTGCGCAGGGGGATGGGCTGGTTTCGGCCCGACTCACGCGGATTTGATGCCATTGCGTTGACTCGGTCGGGCCCGCCGCTATAGTGCGCGCCCTTGGCGACCCCCGCTCGTGGTGTCCGCCATCCGTTTTGTCAGTGGCAGCGGCACCATGACGGTCCCGGGTTCCCCCCGGCGTCGGGTGTTCTGTCGATTGCCATGGCCGCCAGGCCGATCGGGTCTTGCCCCGATGTTGAAGGACCGATCGGGTGCGAACCCGATGTGACAGGAGTATACGGCGTGGCGCGTATTGCCGGCGTGAACATCCCCACCAACAAGCGGGTCACCATCAGCCTGCGCTATATCTTCGGAATCGGGCCGGCCAAGGCGCAGGAGATCTGCACCAAGCTCGCGATCCCCGACGAGCGCCGGGTGAACCAGCTTTCCGACGAGGAGGTGCTGCGCATCCGTGAACTGGTTGATCGCGACTTCCGCGTCGAGGGCGACCTGCGCCGCGAAGTGGCGATGAACATCAAGCGGCTGATGGACCTGGGCTGCTACCGTGGCCTGCGCCACCGCCGCGGCCTGCCGGTGCGCGGCCAGCGCACCCACACCAACGCGCGCACCCGCAAGGGCAAGGCCGTGGCCATCGCCGGCAAGAAGAAGGTCACGAAGTAGGCCTCGCGGCCCTTCGCCCGCCTGCATCGCTTTTGCTTTTGCGGCGGCGCGGTCCCCGGCTTGGGGATGCTCCCGCCACACCGATTGACGCCGCACTGTTTGAACAGGATCACCTCCGATGGCCAAGCCAGCCGCGCGCACGCGCAAGAAGGAACGCAAGAACATCACGTCGGGCGTTGCCCACGTGGCCGCGACCTTCAACAACACGATGATCACCATCACCGATGCGCAGGGCAACGCCATTGCCTGGTCGTCGGCCGGCAGCCAAGGCTTCAAGGGCAGCCGCAAATCCACCCCGTATGCCGCCCAGGTCGCCGCCGAGGATGCCGGCAAGAAGGCCCGCGAGCACGGCATGGAAACGCTGGAGATCGAGGTCTCCGGCCCCGGTTCCGGCCGCGAAAGCGCGCTGCGGGCGCTTCAGGCCGTCGGCTTCTCGATCAGCGCCATCCGCGACACCACCCCGATCCCCCACAATGGCTGCCGGCCGCGCAAGCGCCGCCGCGTCTAGCCAGGCGGGCCGCCGCGCCCGCCTTGCCTGAGTCTGGCGGCACCCCGCCCCTCTTTCCCGGCGGTGCCGCTCCCTTCCATTGCGGGCCAACCCGTATCGGGCTGCGTCCCAACAGGGCATCCAATCCATGAGACTAAGCGCCGTCTTGCAGAAAAACTGGGACTCGCTCATCAAGCCGGAGAAGCTCGGTATCGAGGCCGGCTCCGATCCCACCCGCACCGCCACTGTGATCGCCGAACCGCTGGAACGTGGCTTCGGCATGACGCTGGGCAACGCGCTGCGCCGCATCCTGCTGTCATCGCTTCAGGGCGCCGCCGTCACCGCGGTGCAGATCGACGGCGTGCTGCATGAATTCAGCAGCATCGCCGGCGTGCGCGAAGACGTCACCGACATCGTGCTGAACATCAAGCAGCTCGCCCTGCGCATGCATGGCGAAGGCCAGAAGCGCATGGTCCTCACCGCCACCGGCCCCGGCGAGGTGAAGGCCAGCCAGATCCAGACCGGCCACGACATCGAGGTGATGAACCCCGATCTGGTGATCTGCACGCTCGATGACGGCGTGAAGCTCGGCATGGAATTCACCGTCCAGATCGGCAAGGGCTACGTGCCGGCATCGTCCAACCGCCCGGAAGACGCCCCGATCGGCCTCATCCCCGTCGATGCCATCTACTCCCCGGTCCGCCGCGTCTCCTACCGCGTCGAACCCACCCGCGTCGGCCAGGTCACCGACTACGACAAGCTGCTGCTCCAGGTGGAGACCAACGGTGCCGTCGGCCCCGAGGATGCCGTGGCGATCGCCGCTCGCATCCTGCAAGAACAGCTCAAGATGTTCATCAACTTCGACGAGCCGCAAGCCGCGCGCCTGGAGGAACCGCAGGACGACCTGCCGTTCAACCGCAACCTGCTGCGCAAGGTCGATGAGCTGGAGCTGTCGGTCCGCAGCGCCAACTGCCTGAAGAACGACAACATCGTCTATATCGGCGACCTCGTGCAGAAATCCGAGCAGGAGATGCTGCGCACGCCGAACTTCGGCCGCAAGTCGCTCAACGAGATCAAGGAGGTGCTGTCCTCCATGGGCCTCGCGCTGGGCATGACCGTCACCGGCTGGCCGCCCGAGAACATCGAAGACCTCGCCAAACGGCTCGACGAGCCGTTCTGACCGTCTGCGCCTCGAAGACCCGTTCTGAAGCTGCGTTAGGAATACCCCCATGCGCCATGGCGTTGCCGGTCGAAAGCTCGGCGTCACCTCCACCCACCGCTTCGCCATGTTCCGCAACATGGCCTGCGCGCTGATCAAGCACGAGCAGATCACCACCACCCTGCCCAAGGCCAAGGAGCTGCGGCCGGTGGCGGAAAAGCTGATCACGCTCGGCAAGCGCGGCGACCTGCATGCCCGCCGCCTGGCCTATGCCGAGCTGCGCGACGACGTGATGGTCGCCAAGCTCTTCACCACCCTGGCCGAGCGCTACAAGGTCCGCCCCGGCGGCTACTGCCGCGTGCTCAAGGCCGGCATCCGCTACGGCGACGCCGCCGACATGGCGGTGATCGAGTTCGTTGACCGCGACCCCTCCGCCAAGGGCCAGGACAGCGGCCCGGTCGCCGAGCGCGCCGAGGACAGCGAGAGCGAGTGACCCTCGCCCAGCCGCACCGATCCAGGGGAAACCGGCCGCAAGGCCGGTTTTTCCGTTTCTGGCGACAAGGCCGCCCCGCCGCATGACTCACCCAGCGCCCCCCTCCCGCCGCGCCGCCATCGTGCTGTTCGCCTCCATCGTGCTCGCCTGGGGCATCACCTGGACCGCCGCCAAGCTGATCGTCGCCGAAGTGCCGCCCTTCTGGATGTCAGCCATCCGCAGCATGGTCGCCACCATCGGCCTCGGCGCCCTGCTGCTCGCCCGCGGCCAGATGATCTTCCCCCGCCGCGGCGACTGGGCCGTCGTGGTCATGATCGCCGTCCCGCACATGATCGTCTTCTCGGTGCTGATGTCCTACGGCCTGAAATACGTCCCCGTCGGCCGCTCCGTGGTGCTGGCCTACACCACGCCGCTCTGGGTCGCCCTCGGCGCCTGGCCCTTCCTGCGCGAACGCATCCCGCCCGCCCGCGGCGCCGGCATCGCCCTGGGCCTCGCCGGCCTCGCCTTCCTGTTCAACCCGCTGGCCTTCGACTGGTCGGACGCCAATGCCCTGTTCGGCAACGCCATGCTGCTGCTCTCGGCGCTGTCCTGGTCGGTCTCCATCCTCTACACCCGCGCCCACAAATGGGTGTCCTCCCCCTTCCAGCTGGTCTTCTGGCAGGCCGTGCTCGCCAGCGCCGTTCTCCTCGTCCTCGCCCCCCTGGTGGAAGGCGCGCCCAGCTTCGCCTTCTCCCCCCGCCTTGCGCTGCTCTTCGCCTATACCGGCCTGATCGGCACCGCCTACGCCTTCTGGGCGCTCGCCATCGTCAACCGCGCCCTGCCGGCCGCCACCACCGCCCTGGGCATCCTGGCCACTCCCGTGGTCGGCATCGCCGGCTCGGCCATCTTCCTGGGCGAAGGCCTCGATGCGCCCCTCCTGCTCGCCGCCGCCATGATCCTCGCCGGCATCGCGATCGGTACGCTGCGGCGGGCATAGGTGAGGGAAGGCGAGAACGTTCTTTTTTGAAAAAAAGAACCAAAAAACTTTCATCCCCACGCTTACCGCGAGAGTCCGTGCCTAAAGTGGAAAAAAGTCTTTTTGCTTCTTTTTCTTCAGAAAAAGAAGATTCTTCCTCCCTGCACTCCCCCCGCGTTCTCCCCTCAAGCCGGGAGTGCTAGATTGCCCCCCGTGTCCCTCCCGCTCCCCCTACCCGAGACCACGCACGGCCCCCTCGCAGACCGGCTGCGCCCGCGCACGCTGGCCGAAGTGGTCGGCCAGGATCACCTGCTCGGCCCCGCCGGCACCCTCACCCGCATGCTCCAGCGCGGCTCGCTCGCCTCGCTCATCCTCTGGGGTCCGCCCGGCGTCGGCAAGACCACCATCGCCCGGCTCCTCGCCGAACAGGCAAATCTTCACTTCGTCCAGCTCTCCGCCGTCTTCTCCGGCGTCGCCGACCTCAAGAAATGCTTCGAGGAAGCCACAAGCCGCCGCGCCAGGGGGCAGGCGACGCTGCTCTTCGTCGATGAGATCCACCGCTTCAACCGCGCCCAGCAGGACGGGTTTCTCCCGGTGGTCGAGAACGGCACCGTCACCCTGGTCGGCGCCACCACCGAGAACCCCAGCTTCGCGCTGAACGGCGCCCTGCTCTCGCGCTGCCAGGTTCTCGTCCTCAAGCGCCTGGACGATGACGGCCTGGAAAAGCTCCTCGCCCGCGCCGAGGCGGCGATCGCCCACCCCCTGCCGCTGGACCCCGAAGCCCGCGCCACCCTGCGCGCCATGGCCGACGGCGATGGCCGCTACCTGCTCAACCTCGCCGAACAACTCGCCGCCCTGCCGCAAGACAGCGCCCCGCTCGACGTCCCCGCCCTGTCCGAGTTGCTCGCCAAGCGCGCCGCCCTCTACGACCGCGACCGCGAGGAGCACTACAACCTGATCTCCGCCCTGCACAAATCCCTGCGCGGTTCGGATTGCGACGCCGCGCTCTACTGGCTCGCCCGCATGCTGGTCGGCGGCGAAGACCCGCGCTACATCGCCCGCCGCCTGCTCCGCTTCGCCAGCGAGGATATCGGCATGGCCGACCCCAACGCCCTCACCCAGACCCTCGCCGCCTGGGAAGCCTACGAACGCCTCGGCAGCCCCGAAGGCGAACTTGCCATCGCCCAGGCCGTCGTCTATCTCGGCACCGCGCCCAAATCCAATTCCCTCTACGTTGCCCTCGGCGCGGCCCAACGCGCCGCCAAGGGCACCGGCAGCCTCTCGCCCCCCGCCCACATCCTCAACGCGCCGACCAAGCTGATGAAACAACTCGGCTACGGCGCCGGCTACGCCTACGACCACGACGCCCAGGACGGCTTCTCCGGCCAGAACTATTTTCCGGATGGCATGCCGCGCCAGGATTTCTACCGCCCCGCCGAACGCGGCTTCGAGCGCGAGATCGGAAAAAGGCTGGCCTACTGGGCCAAACTGCGCCAGGACCGCGGCGCATGACCGTCACCACACGCGAAGTCACCCAGGACGAGGCCGAAATCCGCCTCGATCGCTGGCTGCGCCGCCACATCCCCGGCCTCACCCAGGGCGCCATCCAGAAACTGTGCCGCACCGGCCAGATCCGTATCGACGGCAAACGGGCCGAGGCCGCCACCCGCCTCGCAGCGGGCCAGTCCGTCCGCATCCCCCCGCTGCCCGCCACCCCGGCCCCAAAACCCACCCCCGCTCCCCTCGACCCGGCCCTGATCCGGGAAATCGAGGCGATGGTGCTCTACCGCGACGACCAGTTGATCGTGCTCAACAAGCCCCCCGGCCTGCCCTCCCAGGGCGGCCCCGGCATCTCCCGGCACCTGGACATGATGCTCGCCGGCCTGCGCGGTGACGCCGACGACAAGCCCCGCCTCGTGCACCGCCTGGACAAGGACACCTCCGGCGTTCTCGTCGTCGCCCGCTCCCCCGGCATCGCCGCCAAGCTCGCCGCCGCCTTCCGCGGCCGCACGGTGGAAAAAACCTACTGGGCCGTCGTCGCCGGCCGCCCCGTCCCGGTCGAAGGCCGCATCGAGGGCGAACTCGTCCGCATCGACGGCTTCCGCGGCGAGCGCGCCGCCATCGCCGGCCCCTACGACACCGAAACCGCCCACGCCATCACCGATTACCGCACGCTCGACCACGCCGGCCGCAAGCTCGCCTGGCTCGAGCTCCGCCCCCTCACGGGGCGGACCCACCAGCTGCGCGTCCACTGCGCCTCGATCGGCGCGCCGATTCTCGGCGATGCGCCCTACGGCACCGAGAAGCAGGAGGAAGGCAACCGCAATTCCGCCCTGGTCACCGGCTTCCCCGAGCGTCTGCACCTCCACGCCCGCCGTCTCGCGCTGCCGCACCCCGCCGGCGGCACCCTCACGGTGGAAGCCAACCTGCCCCCCCATATGGTCGAATCCTTCGCCCTGCTCGGCTTCACGATTCCCCCCGCCGCCGCCCCGATCCGGCGACGTTGAGCGCGGCGTCGAAATGCAAGAGCAGGAAGAATGTTCTTTTTTGAAAAAAAGAACCAAAAAACTTTCATTACCATCCAAATCGAACCGCATTCGTGCCACACGATGAATAATGAATGAAGTCTTTTCGCTTCTTTTTCTTCAGAAAAAGAAGTTCCTTCCTTCTTTTTGTTCCACCCACCCGACACAGCCCAGCACGAGACTCTGACCCATGGCAAGGCAGCGAAGCAGAAGCGAGCAGGCGAACCAGGGGGCGTTCCCTCTGGCCGATCTGCACGAGCGCCCGCCGCCGCCGGTGCCCTGGCTGCGCATCCTGCTGGGCGGACTGCTCGGCCTCGCCATCCTGGCCGCCGCCGCCGCCGGGCTGATCCGCGCCCTGATCGACACCGAGCAACTGCACGCCGACGCCCTGGCCGCCCTGCGCGCCGCCACCGGGCGCCAGGTGCGCATCGAGGGCCCGCTCACCATCGTCTCCTATTTCGGCGCCACCGTGGCGATCGACGACGTGGTGATCCCCAACCTGGCCAACCCCTCCCGCGACCTCGCCCGCATCGCACGGATCGAGGCCGAGCTGTCGCTGTACGCCCTGCTGCTCGGGCGCACCGAGATCCAGCGCGTGGTGGTCTCCGGCCCCGAACTTGCGCTGGAGATTGCCGCCGATGGCAGCGGCAACTGGCAGAACCCGCCCCCGGCCGCCACAACCCCCACCCCCGATGCACCCCCCGCCCCGCTCCTCGCCGTGCCGCCGGCCATCCACATCCGCGACGGCCGGCTGACCTTCACCGACGCCCGCAGCGGCGGCACCACCACGATCGCGCTGCGCCGCATCGCCCTCGCCGAACCCGATGCCGGCGGCCTGCTGGCGCTGGTTGCCGACCTCGCCGTCGGCACCCAGCGGATCAACGTCAACGGCCAGGTCGGTCCGCTCGCCCGGCTGGCCGACCGCACCGCCACCACCCCCTGGCCGCTGCGCCTCACGCTTGACACCCAGGACGCCAAGCTGACCGTCGCCGGCGGCATCGAACACCCGCTCGCCCTGTCCGGCTACGCGCTCAAGATCGACGCCTGGGTGGCCGACACCTCCACCCTCTCCGAAATCATCCCCTATCGCCTGCCGGTCATGCGCACCGTCTCCCTCACCGCGCGCATCTCCGATCACCTCTCCGCGGCTCCCACCATCCCCGACCGCCTTCGCATCACCCCGCAAACCCCCGCGCGTGCCGCCACCGCGGCAAGTCCCAGCCTCCTCACCCTGGCCACCGACTTCCCCGGCTTCCCCGACATCGCCGGCGCCCGGCTCCAGATGGGCGCCTCGGACTTCTCCGCCTGGGTCCCCGGGCTCAAGCTGGATACCGTCGAGATCACCGTGCCGGCGCTGGAGCAATCCGCCCGCGCCGAAATGCTCGGCACGCTGAACGGCGTGCCGGTGCGCCTGCTGGCCAATCTCGGCGGCCTCGCCGCCCTGCTGCCCGACCGCGCCGCCGCGGTCGGCGCCTTCCCGGTCGATGTCGCGCTGGAGATGGGCGACACCAAGCTGACCCTGAAGGGCAGCATCGCCGCCCTGGCCCAGCGCCGCGGCCTCGACCTCGCGCTGGACGCACGGGTGCGCGACCTCGCCCTGCTTTCCCCCCTGGCCGGCCGCCGCCTGCCCGCCCTGCGCAACACCACCCTCACCGCCCGGCTGGACGACGGCGACGCCAGCGGCTTCGCCGACAGCCTGGGCCTGCGCGCGATCAGCCTCGTCACCCCGCACGGCGACCTCTCCGGCGACCTCGTGCTCGGCCACACCCCGCGCTGGTCGCTGCGCGGCAGCCTCAAGGGCGCCAAGCTGGACGCCGACGCGCTGGGCGAGGCGCTCGGCCCGTCGCTCGGCCCCATCGATATCATCGAACACCGCTCGCCGTTCCGCCCACCCGCCTGGGACGACACCCGCATCATCCCGACCGCCAAGCTGCGCCTGGACCTGCTGCGGCGCGCCGATGCCGACCTCACCCTGTCCCTGGACGAGCTGCGCGCCGTCGGCGTCACCTACCGCAAGCTGCTCGCCCCCCTGCGCCTCGACCACGGCCGCATGACCCTCGGCCCCGTCATCGCCGACCTGCCCGCCGGCCAGGCCTCGGTGCGCCTGGACATCGACGCCGCCGACCCGCGCACGCCCATGCACCTGCGCGCCGCCATCCCCGGCGTGCCGATCCAGCCCCTGCTCGCCGGCTCCACCCGCCGCGACAACCTGTTCGGCGCGCTGGAAGTCCACGCCGACCTCACCGCCGAGGGCGACTCCCCACGCGCCCTGGCCGCCACCGCCACCGGCCGCCTGGGCCTTGCCATCGTCGAGGGCGACATCGACAGCCGCGTCCTGCTCGACCCGCTGGCCGGCATCATGGGCGCCGCCCGCGTGCCCCTGAACCTGGCCACCCAGATGGGCACCCTGGCGCGCCTGCGCTGCTTCGCCGCCCGCTTCGACGCCGAACAGGGCCAGACCCGCATCGGCACCCTGCTGCTGGAAAGCGGCCGCGTGCTGATCGACGGCGAAGGCAGCTTCAACCTCGCCACCGAGCAACTGGCCATGCGCCTGCGCTCGGCCATCCGCATCCCCGGCCAGGCGGTCAGCGTCCCGTCGCGCATCGAAGGCAGCTTCGCCGCCCCGACCATGGCCCTCGAAACGCCAGACCCCGCCCGCGGTGCGGCCATCGCGCGCCCGGACGCACCGGATTACTGCCTGCCGGCCCTCGAACTGGCCCGCGCCGGCAGGCCCGGCCCCGCCCCGGCGGCCCGCGACGCCCGCCCCTTCCTGGTCGTCCCCAACCGCCCCACCCAGCGTTGACATCCCGCCATGACAAGGCCCACCCCCGCATGAAACGCTTCTGGGACACCGCCACCGCCGCCCCGGCCGGCGACGCCTGGCACGTCCTGCTCGACGGCAAGCCGATGCGCCTGCCCGGCGGCGCCCCCCTGCTGCTCGCCACCCCCGCGCTGGCCAATGCCATCGCCGCGGAATGGCAGCGCGCCGGCGGCGCCCGCGGCGGCGAGATGTCCTTCGCCGACACCCCGCTCACCCGCATCGCCGGCACCGCCCAGGAACGCGTCGCCCCCCAAGCCCAGGCCGTCGCCCTCGAAATTGCCCGCTACGCCGAAAGCGACCTGCTCTGCTACCGCGCCGACGAGCCAGACGCCCTGGTCCAGCGCCAGGCCGAACAATGGCAGCCCTGGCTCGACTGGGCCGAAACCCGCTACGGCGCCCGCCTCCTGGTCACCACCGGCGTCATGCACCGCCCCCAGCCCGCCGAATCCCTCGCCCGCCTGGCCGCCGCCGTCGCCGCCCTGCCCATCCCCGCCCTGGCCGCGCTGGGCATCGTCGTGCCCGCCACCGGCAGCCTGGTGCTCGGCCTCGCCCTGGCCGAAGGCGCGCTGGACGCCGCCACCGCCACCCGCGCCGCCCAGCTCGACGAGCTGTTCCAAAGCGAAATCTGGGGCGTCGAATGGGAAAGCGCGGAACGCCGCGCCCGCGTCGCCGCCGAGATCGCCCTCATGGCGCGGTATCTCGCGCTGGCGTAGGAAGCAGTTCTTTTTTGAAAAAAAGAACCAAAAAACTTTCATTCATTAAGAAAATTATCAAAATCCCTAATGAATAAAAAGTCTTTTTGCTTCTTTTTCTTCAGAAAAAGAAGATCCTTCCTTACCTGAACACTTCCTCCCAAGCCGCCCTCAACGCCGCATCCACTTCCCCCATCGACGCCACCACCCCGAGATCGGCCAGGCTCGTCACCCCATGCCCGCGAATTCCGCACGGCACGATCCCCGCGAAATGCTCCAGCTCCGGCGCCACGTTCAGCGCAATCCCGTGCCAGCTCACCCAGCGCGTCACCCGCACCCCGATCGCCCCGATCTTCGCCTCGCTGCCATCGCGCATTGCCACCCAGATGCCCACCCGCCCCGCCCGCCGCTCCCCGCGCACGCCGAACCGCCCCAGCGCCCGGATCATCCATTCCTCCAGGGCGGCGACATAGCTGCGCACGTCCCGCGCCCCCGCCATGCCATGCGCCCGGTTCAGGTCCAGCATCACATACGCGGTGCGCTGTCCGGGCCCGTGATAGGTCCACTGCCCACCCCGCCCGGCGTCATAGGTCGGAAACCGCCCCGGCGCCTGCAAATCCGCCGGATCGGCCGAGGTGCCGGCGGTGTACAGCGGCGGATGCTCCACCAGCCACACCAACTCGCCTTCCGTCCCCGCCCGGATCGCCGCCACCCGCGCCTGCATCGCCGCCAGCGCCGCGGGATAGTCCAGCAACCCCGGCTCCACCCGCCACGCCACAGCCGCCACCCCAAGCTCGGTCATTGATGCCTCCGCATTCATCGGCTATACGCCCCTGCCTTCACGATGCGGTCGTGGCGGAATGGTAGACGCGCAAGCTTGAGGTGCTTGTGGGGGAAACCCCGTGGAAGTTCGAGTCTTCTCGACCGCACCAGTGATGCCCGCCAACCGGGCCAGCCCCGCCGGCAACATGGCCGGCCCGGACTCCGAATGCGCGGCCAGGGTTCCAAGGCCCGTCGGCAGTCGGAGTCCGGCCGGTGTCACGGCTGCACTCCTGTTCACCCCTTCACCGCCCCGGCCGTCAGCCCCGCCACGATATACTTCTGCAACACCAGGACCAGCACCACGGTCGGCAACAACCCGATCAGGCACAGCGCCATCAGCAACGTATAGAAGACGAAAAAATCCGAGACCAGGCCCGCCAACACCACCGGAACGGTCATGAATGCCGGCTTGTTGGTCAGGATCAGCGGAATCAGCAATTCGTGCCACGAGATGATGAACATGATCACCCCGCACGACGCCAATGCCGGGCGCGTCAGCGGCAGCACAATCCGCACCAGCGCCCCGAACCGCGAACACCCGTCCAGCCGCGCCGCCTCCTCCAACTCCACCGGCAGCGAGGCAAAATACGGCGTCAGGATCAGGATCGCATAGGGCAACAGGAACCCCACCTCCGCCAGCACGATCCCGCCCAGGGAGTTCAGCAGCCCGAACCCCCGGAACAGCACATAAAGCGGTACCATCAGCACGATCAGCGGCACCATCCGGCTGAAGATGCTCGTCTGCAGCAACGCGCGTGTCCAACGCAGGTTCATCCGCGCAATCGTGTACGCCGACAACGCACTGATCGCCAACGTGATCAACGTCACGCTGCTGGCCACGATCACACTGTTCAGGAAAGCATTCGGGAACTGCTCGATGCTGGCCGGAAGATAGGAAATCTGATCGAAGATCAAACCCTTGTCTTTCCCGCCGGACAGGATCAGCCTGAAATTCGCCAGGGTGAACTGGTCGGGGATCAGCGCATGCACATCCTGCTGGATCGTCTTCTCCGATTGCAGGCTCCCCAGCACCACCGGCAGCAGCGGCAGGACCAGGAAGCACAGCGCCAGGATATTCAACGCATTCAGCAACAGGCGTCGTCGCCACGAAAGACGGCGCATCTCAGTGCTCCACCCGCCGGTACAGCACGCGCACATAGAAGATGGCGATCACCCCGATGACAAGCGCCAGCACATAGGCCGAGGCCGCGCCAAGCCCCACATTGAACGGCGGCTGGAACGACATCTTGTAGGTATACCACGCCGCCACCCAGGTATCGTTGCCCGGCCCGCCATTGGTGATCGCCAGGATCTCGTCGAACACCATGAACGCGAAGGTGGTGCGCAACACCAGCGTCACCGCCAGCACCGGGCGCAGCAGCGGCAGGGTGATGTGCCAGAACGCCTGCCACCCCGTCGCCCCGTCGATCTCCGCCGCCTCGTAGAGATGCCGCGGAATGCCTTGCAGCGCCGCATCGTACAACAGGATGTTGAACGGCGTCGTCCGCCAGACATAGGCAATGACAACGGCAAACAGCGCGAAGTTCGAACTGCCCAGCCAGTTGACCTGGGCATCGACCAGGCCAAGCTGGAACAGAACCCGGTTCAGATAGCCGAACTGCGTGTTGAAGATGAACGCCCACAGCAAGCCGTTGACGATCGGCGGCACCGCCCAGGGAACCAGGACCAGCAGCCGCGTTATCCGCGTCAGCCAGACCCGCTTTTCATTGATGATCAGCGCGACCGCCAGCCCGATCAGAACCTCCAGCGTCACCGTCGCGAACACGAAGGCGAACGTGTTCCCCAGCGACAGCCAGAACAGGTCGTCGGCGAACAGGCGCTGGAAATTCTCCAGCCCGACGAACGGGTATTCCCCCGACCGCAATTCGCGAATGCTGACCTTGTGAAACGACAGATAGCCGGCATAGAAAATCGGGTACGCCAGCACCAGCGTCAGGCACAGCAGCGTCGGGGCGTTCATCGCCACCGCCAGCCGGCCCAGCGGCAACTCCCGGCGGAAGGCTTTCCGGCCGGTCGCCGCCGCCGCCCTCATCGCCGCGCTGCCGTCATCGAACCGCGGCCTTGGCACTCCTGACATGCGCGATCATGTTGTCGCAGGCGACATCGGCGCTGTTCTTGCCCTGCAGGCAGGACGTCAACTCCACGTTGATCGCGTCGCTCCAGCGCGGGTACCATTTCTGCGAAACCGCCGGCACCACGTCGGCAAAGTTGGATGCGCGCTTCCAGGCATCCAGGACCGTCGGCACGTCGGCCCATTTCGACCATCCCTGCCGCAGCAGGTCGCTGTCCATCACCGATTGATAGCCGCTGCCCAGCATGGCGTCGGTCGCCAGGCGGTTGGCCTGGGTATACTGCCCGTCCTTGGTCCGGCCGCCGAGATACTGCAGCAGCTTCCACGCCCATTCCTTGTTCTTGGTGGCGCTGGTCAGGATGTAGAGCATGGTATAGCCGATGGTCTTGCCGTCACCGGGATGGCCGAGCACGCGCCCCTTGCCGGCGATCGGCGAATTCGCGGCGTCGTTGACCAGGCTGATATAGTAATGGTGCAGCGTGCCGAGATAGATGTGCTGGCCGGCGTTGAAGGCCTTCACCGCCGGAATGAAGCGGACATTGAGCGAATTGGGGTCCGCCAGCTCCTCCTTGAAGGTGTTCTGCCACCATTTCAACGTCTCGCGCGCGATCGAGCCCGGCCCCAGCTGCGGTTCCAGCTGCTGGTCGAAGATCGCCCCGCCCCGGTTGTGCGTCATGCTGAACCAGGTCGCCGGCAGTTGCTCGAACCCCGCGCCCGCCACCCACAGGATCGGATACCGGCTCACCCCGTCCTTCTTGGCCTTGCGGCTCTGCTCCAGCAGCTCCGGATAGCTCCTGAACGGTGCGCCCTGGAACCCGGCCTTGCCGAGAAGTTCGTCGTTGTACATGAACACCCAGATGGTGGAGAAATACGGCAATCCCCACGTCTTGCCGCCGCGCTGGGCAATCGCCCTGGTGAATGGCGTGAAGTCGCGGATGTACTGCTCCACGCCCGGCAGCCCGTCGATCGGCTCGGCAATCCCCTGGTCGATATAGTTCGCCAGGTATTGGATCGGCGATTGCGACACATCCACCTCGTCGCCCGCGGCATACATCGCGGTCAATTTCGCAACCTGCGGCTCGACATTCGGCTCGATCAGTTGATCGACATGCACGCCCCAGTCGCTCTCGAACTGCCTGGCGATCTGTTCGTAGATCTTGCCGTACTGCCAGACGACAAAATTGACGCTCTTGGGGTTGCCGGCCGGGCGCATCGCCCACGGCGCTTCCTGTGCCCGCAGCGATGACGGCAGGCTGCCGGCAACAAGTCCGGCCGCCGCCAGGGTCTCCAGGAACTGCCGCCGCGCGACGATCAATTTGCCGTTCGATATCCGCCGCATGGCACTCTCCCTCTTGTTTTCCCCAGGGTTTCCCCTATGCCGGGAATGTCATCGGTCGGTCTTGACTGCTGCCGACCCGGTTCTTGGCGATAACGCTATGCCCCTGTACGCGGTGGTTCAAGAGAACGTCGCCACAAGTGCCGGTCCAACAGCCCCCATGCCCCAACCCCCCATCCCCCACCCAACCCTCGCCACCCCCCGCCTTCGCCTGCGCCCGTTCCGCGCCGGCGACACCGACGCAATGCATGAATGCTACGCCGACCCCGGCGCCATGCGCTTCTGGAACCACGGCCCCCACGCCAACCGCCACGAAACCGCCCGCGAATTGCGCCGCTGCGCCACCGCCACCCCCTCCCGCCACCGCTTCTGGGCCGTCGCCGATGCCGCGTCGGACCGCTGCCTCGGCATGGTCAACTACCACAACGCCAACCCCCACAGCCGAACCGCGGATATCGGCTACCTCATCCATCCCGCCTACCACCGCCAGGGGATCGCCACCGAATCCGTCGCCGCCCTGCTCGATTTCTGCTTCGCCGTCCGCGACCTCCGCCGCATCCGCGCCTTCATCGACCCCGACAACACCGCCTCGCGCAGCCTTGCCGAAAAACTCGGCTTCCGCTGCCAACCCCCGCAACGCGAAAACCTCCGCGTCGACAGCCACTGGCGCGACGACATGCTCTACGCCCGGCTGAAAACCGATCACGCCAGGCCATCCTGATCCCGCCGAGATTCCCCTTGGCGCGGCCGGAACAGTTAGATAAAACATCGGCGATGTTAATACCCGTCGCCACCACCCTGTGTCAGGCGTTGGCCGTCACCCTCTCCGGGGTGCGCGCCACGGTGGCCAACCATATCGCCCGCGCGCGCCATCTCGAGCCGCTGCTGGCCTTCGTCTACTACCGCCTCACCCGCATGGTCCTCCGCCTGGACCGCCTCGCCCAGCGCTGGCAGGCCGGCACCCTGCCCAAACCCCGCCCCAGCCGCGCCGGCCAGCCGCGCGCCGCCCGCGCCAAACCCCCCGCCTTGCCCTTCGCCATCCCCCGCGGCCGCCTCTGGCTGCCCCGCCTCGTCCAGCCCACCGCCCAGTACAGCGGCCAGGTCGAGGTCTTCCTCGCCGACCCCCAGACCCGCGCGCTGGTCGAAGCCGCCCCCCAGGCCGGCCGCATCCTGCGCCCGCTCTGCGTCGCCCTCGGCATCACCCCGCCCCCCTGGCTGCGCCTGCCCGACCGCCCGCGCCCCCCGCGCAAGCCCCGCACACCCCCGCCGCCGCCCCCGACAGACCGCCCCCTGCCGGACTATGTCCGCGCGGCGGTTCGCGCCTGGAAACCGAAAAGCCGCGGCCGCGCCTGGAAACCGAAAAATCGCTGATTGGCGGGGAGGGGAAACTGCGTCGTAAATATTACGATATCGAAATCAAAAAGAATACAAGGAGAAAGAAGTTCTTTTTTGAAAAAAAGAACCAAAAAACTTTTATCCATTGCGGACCACCTGCGCGTCGGTGTCTCCGGAAGCCAGGGAATAAAAGTCTTTTTGCTTCTTTTTCTTCAGAAAAAGAAGGCCTTCCTTGCTCCGCGATCCCGGCCGCGGACTACTCCGCGGCCTTCACCACATCGAAATACCGGTTCGCCAGCCCTTTCTGGTTCTCATAGATCGAGCCCTGATTGTCCGCCGGCGGCAGCGGCATCCGCACCGGCACTGCCGCCAGCCGCGGCGTGATCGAGGAGGCCCCGCAGCACATCATCGCGTCGAACTCGGCCAGGTCGCGCACCGGATTGACGATCGGCCAGGCATCCGCCGCCCGGAACTGGAACAGCAGCAGCCGCCGGTCCTTGTTGGAGGTATTCACCGCACTGCCATGGATCGCCCGCACATGATGCACCGTGATGCTGCCGGCCGGACCCAGCAGCGGAATCGCCTTGGAATAATCCACCCCGCCCTTGGTCGGGTCCATCGCGCCGCAGAACTTGCCGTCGAAATGATGGTCGTGCACCGGTCCCTTGTGGCTGCCGGGGATGACCATCAGCGGCCCGTTGGCCAGCTCCATCTCGTCCATCATCACGCCCACGGCGGCCAGGTCGTCATTGGTATGCGGATAGAACGCCCAGTCCTGGTGCCACTCCACCGCCGCCCCGAAGCCGGCGGATTTCAGGTTCAGCTTGGCGGTATCGAACCGGATATCCGGCCCCCACAGATCGCGCAGCACCGCCAGGATGCGCGGATGGCGCACCAGCCCGGCATAGGCGTCGTCATGCAGATGGGGCGCCTTGATCCGCCGCACCCGCGGCTGCGCCGGCGTATGCGTGTCCTCCAGGTCGAAAATCTCGGTATGGCTGGTATGGGCGCGCGAGCGTTCGACGAATGCGTCCGTCACCCGCCGCAGCCGCATCACCTCGTCCGGCGACAAGACGTCGCGCACCACGATGGCGCCGACCTCGTCGTACTCGTCGATTTGCTGTTGGGTCAGGATTTCCGCCATCCCACATTCCTCCGCCTGGGCAAACAGCATAGCGCCGTTTCCCCGGGCGGGTCACGTGGTCAGGCGCGGTGCCACGGCTTGCGGCCGGCCTCGAAATCCGCCTGCGCCCGGCTGATGCCGATATCGCTCAGCATCCGGTCGTCCAGCCGGCCGAGATTGTGCCGCGAAGCCTCCGCACGCAGCGCCAGCGCATATGCGTGGGCAAAGCGCTGCCAGGCGAGCCGCGCACTGGCCATCAACGGCCGGCCGATGGTGAAGCGCGAAGATGGGGCGTGCGACAGATGGGCCGACATGGCGGGGGTCCTTCCTGAATGGTGCCGACATCGCCAATTTGCTCGCACCTGCACAATAACGGAAACGAATTGCCTTTATCCCGGACATCAAGAAATATGATCCCCATGCCCCTCCCGCACGGCCTCGACCCCGACCTGCTGCGCGCCTTCGTCTTCATCGCCGAGGAGGGCAGCTTCTCGCGCGCCGCCGAACGCGTCGGCCGCACCCAGTCCGCCGTCTCGATGCAGGTCCAGCGCCTGGAAGCCGCCCTCGGCCAGCGCCTGTTCCAGCGCAGCCGCGGCGGCCACGTCACCCTCACCCCGCACGGCGCCATGCTGCTCGACCGCGCCCGCGAACTGCTCGCGCTCAACGACTCGATCTGGCAGTCCTTCCGCACTCCCCAGGTCCAGGGCACCGTCCGCCTCGGCTCGCCCGACGACTACGCCCTGCGCTACCTGCCCCCGGTGCTGAAGAGCTTCGCCGACACCCACCCGGCCATCGAGGTGGCGGTCGATTGCCTGCCCTCGGTCGAGCTCCTGCCCCGCCTGCGCGCCGGCGATCTCGACCTCACCCTGCTGTCCGAGGGCGAGCAGACCGTCGGCTTCCCCGCCGTGGAACTCTGGCGCGGCCCGCTGCGCTGGATCACCTCGGAACGCTACGCCCCGCACCGGCTGGACCCGCTGCCCGTCGCCCTGGCCCGCAACAACTGCTCCTGGGCCAAGGCCGCCATCCAGGCGCTGGACGCCGCCGGCCGGCCCTACCGCCTCGCCTACACCTCGGCCTCCCAGATCGGCACCCACGCCCCGGTCCTGGCCGGCCTGGCCGTGACGGTATCGACCATCTCCTGGCTGCCCGAGGGCCTGCGCGTGGTCCGCCACGACGAGGGCCTGCCCGATCTGCCCGATTTCGGCATCCTGCTGGCCAAGGCCAGGCACGCCAACCAGCCGGTCACCGACGTGCTGGCCACCCACATCAGCGAGACCTTCCGCCAGGAGATGCGCCGCATGGACCGCGCGGCGTGACCTCACGCCGCCAGGAAGGCCGCCGAAAGATCCACCAGCGCCGGCGCCACATCGTGCGCATCCAGGAACCGCGCCAGATCCCCGGGCGCCATCTCCAGCGTGGCGGTATTGACCAGCGGATGCACCAGCAACCTGTCCGCCCGCATCAGCGGCGCATGGATCACCAGCCGCACCTGGCGCCGGGCATCGTTCATCATCGCCAGCGGTGTCACCGATCCCGGCTCCACCCCCAGGATCGCGCGCAGGTCATCCGCCGATCCGAACGAGATGCGCTTCGAGCCGATCAGCGGCGCCAGCGCCTTGGTGTCCATCCGCGGATCGCCCGGCACCACCACCAGCCAGTACTGCCGCCCGGCATCCTTGATGAACAGGTTCTTCACCTGCGCGCCGGCCAACCCGTCCCAGATCGCATGGGCATCCTCCACCGTCCGCAACGGCGCGTGCACGTGACAGACCGGCGCCAGCCCCAGCGCGCCCAGCGCGGCGGACAACGATGCCGGGATCATGCCGACGCGGCCTCCAGCGCCTCTTCGGCCGCCAGCCACTCCGTCTCCGCGGCGGCCAGCTGGCGCTTCAAAGCCGCCAAGGTCGATTGCGCCGCCGCCACCTCGCCCTTGCGCGACGGTGTGTACAGATCGGGATCAGCCAGCCGCGCCTCCAGCCGCTTGCGCTCGGCGGTCAGCTTGGCGATCCGTGCCTCGGCGTCCCGCGCCTTCTTGCGCAACGGCGCCACGGCCGCCCGCGCATCAGCACGTTCGCGCCGCTCATCCCGCTTGTTGCCGGCATCGGCCTTCGGCGCCGGGCGGGCCCGCTCGGTCAACAGGGCGCGATAATCGTCGAGATCGCCGTCGAACGGCGCCACCGTGCCGTCCGCTACCAGCCACAGCGTGTCGGCGATCAGGTCCACCAGGTGCGGATCATGGGTGATCAGCAGCACCGCGCCCTCGAAATCCGCCAGGGCACGGACCAGCGCCTCGCGGGCATCGATGTCCAGGTGGTTGGTCGGCTCGTCCAGGATCAGCAACTGCGGCGCGTCCCGCGTGGCCAGCGCCAGCAGCAGCCGCGCCTTCTCGCCGCCGGAGCAGTTCTTCACCGGCGTCGTCGCCCGGTCGGCATCCAGCCCGAAGCGGGCGAGCTGCGAGCGCACCTGCATCGGCAGCGCGCGCGGCAGGGCGCGGGCCATGTGGTCGATCGGGGTGTCGTTGGGCACCAGTTCATCGCTCTGATGCTGGGCGAAATAGCCGACGCGCAGCTTGCCGGACCGGTGCATGCGGCCGGACTCCGGCGCCAGGCGGCCGGCGATCAGCTTGGCCAGGGTGGACTTGCCATTGCCGTTGGCCCCGAGCATGGCGATGCGGTCCTCCATGTCCACCCGCAGGCTGATCCCGCGCAGGACCGGCGGGCCGCCATAGCCGACGGCGACCTTGTCCATGGTCAGGATCGGCGGGGCGAGCTGCGCCGGTTCGGGGAAGTTGAAGCGGGTGACGTGGTCTTCCAGTGCCGCCTCGACCGGGGGCAGCTTGGCGATGGCTTTCAGGCGGGACTGCGCCTGGCGCGCCTTGCTGGCCTTGTAGCGGAAGCGATCCACATACGCCTGCATATGGGCCTTCTGCGCCGTGATCCGCGCCGCCGCGGCGGCCTGCTGGGCGGCACGTTCGGTGCGGATGCGCACGAACTCGTCGTAGCCGCCCGGTGTCACGCTGATCTTGCCGCGGTCGAGATGGGCGATGCTGTCCACGCAGCGGTCCAGCAGCCCGCGATCATGGCTGACCACGATGGCCGCGCCGGGGAATTTCTGCAGCCAGGTCTCCAGCCACAAAGTGGCTTCCAGGTCCAGGTGGTTGGTCGGCTCGTCCAGCAGCAACAGGTCGGGGGCGGCGAACAGCGCCGTGGCCAGTGCCACGCGCATCCGCCAGCCGCCGGAGAAGGAATTGATCGGCCGGGCCTGGGCGGTGACATCGAAGCCCAGGCCGGCCAGGATGGTCGCCGCGCGGGCCGGCGCGCTGTCGGCGTCGATGGTCAGCAGCCGCTCATGGATTTCGGCCAGCCGCTCGGGCGCCGCGGTGTCGATCTCGGCCAGCAGGGCCAGGCGCTCCTGGTCGCCCTCCAGCACGATCTCGACCAGGCTGCGTTCGCCCTCGGGCGCCTCCTGCCTGACCTGGCCCAGACGGGCGCGGGCGGCGAGCCTGATCTCGCCGTCATCGATGGCCAGTTCGCCGGCGATCGCCTTCAGCAGCGTCGATTTGCCCGCGCCGTTGCGCCCGACCAGGCCGACGCGCCGGCCGGGGTCGATGGTGAGGTCGGCCGCGTCCAGCAGGGTGCGCCCGCCCAGCCGGATGGTGACGCCGCGTGCAATCAACAGGCTCATGATGGCCCGATGTAGCCGCCCGGCCGCAAAGGGGGAAGGGGTTGCCGCGCGCGGGTGCCTGCTCTAAAGGCCCGCGCGACGGTTTCACAAGAAGGCTCCCCTCCCCATGGCCATCGAGCGCACCTTTTCCATCATCAAGCCCGACGCCACCCGGCGCAACCTGACCGGTGCGATCAATGCCGTGATCGAGGCTGCGGGGCTGCGCATCGTGGCGCAGAAGCGCATCCACATGACCACCGCCCAGGCCGAGACGTTCTATGGCGTGCACCGCGAGCGCGGCTTCTTCCGCGACCTCGTCACCTTCATGACCTCCGGCCCGGTGGTGGTGCAGGTGCTGGAAGGCGAGGGCGCGATTGCCAAGTACCGCGAAGTGATGGGCGCCACCAACCCGGCCAATGCCGCTGCGGGCACCATTCGCAAGGAGTTTGCCGAGAGCATCGAGGCCAATTCGGCGCACGGCTCCGACAGCGTGGAGAACGCCGCGACCGAGATCGCCTATTTCTTCGCCGGCACCGAGATCGTCGGCTGACGCCAGCCGCTACTCCACGCCGGGCGCCTCGGCCGCCGGCACGGGGCGGAACAGGCTGGGATCGGCGATCACATAGCCCTGGCGCCGCGCCGACAGGATCACCCGGTTCGAGGCGCCCTGGCTGGCCAGCTTGCGGCGCAGCTTCATCACCAGCTGGTCCACCGCGCGGTCATCGGCGTGCAGCGGGCGCTTCAGCGCGATGCGGCTGAGCCATTCGCGCGAGACGCTGACGCCGCCGGCATCCAGCAGCGTGTCCAGCGCCGCCATCTCCGCCTCGGTCAACGCGGTACGCCCACCGCCGGCGCCGATCAGGCAGCGTTGCGACGGGTCGATATAGATGCGCAGCATGCGGTCCGCCCGCGGCCGGTTCATCCGCCGATGCAGCGCACGGATGCGCGCCACCAGTTCGCGCGCCGGCGCAGGCTTGACCATGTAGTCGTCCGCCCCGGTGTCCAGCGCCATCACCCGGGCGGATTCCTCATCATTGGCGGTCAGCAGGATGATGCCGCAATCGCCGGCCTGGGCGAAGCGCTCGACCAGTTCGAAGCCTTCCACGTCGGGCAGGCCGAGGTCGATCAGGGCCACATCGGGCTGGAAGTCGCGCTTGCATCCCCAGGCCTGGGCGCCGGATTCGGCCAGCTCGACTTCCATGCTGGCCTGGAGGAGAACCGACTGGACGGTCACCGCCACCGTGCGCACGTCTTCCACGATCAGCACGCGGATGCGCCCGGCCGGCTGGGCCGGCTTGCGCAAGGCGGGACGCAGTTGGACCTGGGCCAGCTTGGCGGCCCCCTGTTTGCCAGGGCTCGGCGTCGCGGGGCGGGGTTCGTTAGGACGGTCGGGGGCCATGTGCAATCCATCATCAGTGGCATGGCGCCGCCATCATGCCATATTCATTCCAAAGTCACATCCGCCTGTTGGTAGCGCCGGCCAGCGTCGAGAAAAGCGGCACGGCGGCCCGGCACAACAGACACGGCACAACAGGCACGGCACAACAGGCACGGCACAACAGGCACGACACAAGCGGCACGTCGCGGGCTGCCTGGCGCGTGACGACGGAGCCGGGTAGCCCTTGGGTTAACAATAGGTGAACGCCGTTGCAAAATGGTTACTCTTTGGTGACCACACAAGAACGACGTCGAAATACGACGCGATTCTTAAAATACGAGACACCGATTCATCCAGGATAGGCCGGAAAGGCCGGTGGAGGCGCATACCGGCCATCATCGGCCGATCATTGCGGCGATTGGCATGTGTTTCGGTCTGGCGCCAGGAAGGACGGGGATGGCGCGGGAGCGTGAACCGCGCGGGCGGAGGCGCCGGTCAGGGTTCCGGCCGATCGATCAGGAACGGGTATCCTCTGGCCGGATATCGCTCCCGAGTCCCGTGATCTCGCGCCACTGTCCCTCGGTGGCGGTGCGCACGCCGAGTTCCGCGGCCTTCCTGGCCTTTGAGCCGGCATCGGCGCCCAGCACCACCAGGTCGGTCTTCTTCGACACGCTGTCGGTGACGCGCGCGCCGAGCGACTCGGCCAGCGCCTTGGCTTCCGGGCGGGACATGGTGGTGAGCGTGCCGGTGAACACCACGATCTTGCCGGCCAGCTCGCCGCGCGCCTGGGGCGGGGCGGCGGCGTCCTGGATGGTCAGCAGGGCGGCCAGCGCATCGACCGCGTCGCGGTTGTGCGGCTCGGCGAAGAATGCCGCCAGCTCCTCGGCAATCGCGCTGCCGATGCCCAGGATGTTGCCCAGGTCGCTGCGCGCCTCGCTGCCGACCATCGCCGCCGCTTCCATCTGCGTCCGCCAGTTGGCGAAGCTGGTGTAGTGGCGGGCCAGCAGGCGGGCATTCTGTTCGCCGATGCGGCGGATGCCCAGCGCGTAGATGAAGCGGGCGAGCGGGATGGTGCGGCGGGCGGCGATGGCGCGGGACAGGTTGCGCGCGGACAGCGCGCCCCAGCCTTCGCGCTGCGCGATCGCGTCCTCGTGGGCGGGCAGGGCGAAGATGTCGGCGGGGCTGGTGACCAGGCCCTCGGCGTGGAACTCGCGGATGGTCTTCTCGCCCAGGCCCTCGATGTCGAAGGCGCCGCGGGAGACGAAGTGGATCAGCCGCTCCTCCACCTGGGCGCGGCAGGTCAGGCCGCCGGTGCAACGGCGGACGACTTCGCCGGGCGGGCGGATGGCGAGCGAGTCGCAGACCGGGCAGCGTTCGGCGGGCCGCCATGCGACGGGGCCGCGCGGGGCGGTGGCGACCACCGCGACCACCTGCGGGATCACGTCGCCGGCGCGTTGGACCACCACGGTGTCGCCGACGCGCACGCCGAGCCGGGCGATCTCGTCCTCGTTGTGCAGGGTGGCGCGGCTGACCAGCACGCCGCCGACATTGACCGGTCGCAGCCGGGCAAGCGGGGTGAGCGCGCCGGTGCGGCCGACCTGGATGTCGATGGCGTCGACCACAGTGGTGGCCTGTTCGGCGGGGAATTTCCACGCCACCGCCCAGCGCGGGGCGCGGCCGACGAAGCCGAGGCGGGCCTGCAGGGCTAGGTCGTCGATCTTGTACACCACGCCGTCGATGTCGTAGGGCAGGGCGGCGCGGGCGGCGGCGACCTCGGCCTGGAAATCGGCGGCGGCGGCGGCGTCGGGCAGTTGGCGGGAGAGCGGGTTGACCACGAAGCCCCATGCGTGCAGGCGCTGGAGCCAGCCCCAGTGGGTGGCGGCGGGGCGTTCGCTGGCCTGGCCCATGGCATAGGCGAAGAACGACAGCGGCCGGGTGGCGGTGATGGCGGGGTCGAGCTGGCGCAGGCTGCCGGCCGCCGCATTGCGCGGGTTGGCGAACAGCTTGTCGCCGGCGGCGTCCTGGGTGGCGTTCAGCGCCAGGAAATCGGCCTTGGTCATGAAGATCTCGCCGCGGATCTCGATCTGCGCGGGGTGCGGGGCGGGCAGGGCGGCGGGGATGGCGGCGATGGTGCGGACGTTGGCGGTGACGTCCTCGCCGATGCTGCCGTCGCCGCGGGTGGCGGCGCGCACCAGGCGACCGGAGTCATAGGTGAGCGAGACCGACAGCCCGTCGATCTTGGGCTCGCCGACCAGCGCTGGCGTGTCATCGGCGATGCCGAGGAAGCGCCGCGCGCGGTCGATGAAGCCGGTGAATTCCGCCGCGTCGAAGACATTGTCCAGCGACAGCATCGGCACGCCGTGAGTGGCCTTGGCGAAGCCGCTGGCCGGGGCCGCGCCGACCCGGCGGCTGGGCGAATCTTCGCGCACCAGGGCGGGGAAGCGGGCCTCGATCGCGGCGTTGCGGGCGCGCAGGGCGTCGTATTCGGCGTCGGTGATCTCCGGCGCGTCGTGCTCGTGATAGGCGCGGTCGTGGCGGGCGATCTCGGCGGCGAGGTGGGCGAGTTCGCCGGCGGCTTCAGCTTCGGTGAGGGACTCGGGCGGCTTCATGGCGCGGCCAGCAGGCTGTCGGCGGCGGCGCGGGCCTGTTCGGTGACGGTTTCGCCCGCCAGCATGCGGGCGATCTCCTCGCGGCGTTCGGGCCGGTCGAGCATCTCGACGCGGGTTTCGGCGCGGCCGCGGGCAACCTGTTTCAGCACCCGCAGATGGGCGGCGCCGCGGGCGGCGACCTGCGGCGAGTGGGTGACCAGCAGCACCTGCACGCCCTCGG
>JADLHF010000229.1 GCA_020848935.1 Acetobacteraceae bacterium | reverse complement strand
TGTGGGGGTGGCGGAAGATGAGGGCGGTGACGGAGGACAGGATGGCAGCGACACGGCCCGCCAGGCCGTTCGCGGGGTGAAGGGCCTGGGTGCCGGCCTGGGGGAGGTCCGGTGTGTTGTTCATGTTATGTTCTATACGACGGCATAAAATGCGCTGCAACGGGAAAAATGCGATCGGGCGGGGTTTTGGCGGCGAGGGTCGGTTTGGCGCGTTTCAACCGGCGATGTCGGCATCGGGGTGGCCGGCGGCGAGGGCAGCCATCCAGTTGAGGATGAGGTCGCGGGAGCGAAAGCGGCCGTAGGCCTGTTCCTCCTGTTGGCGGACGATGGGGAAGGTGGAGAGGACATAGTCGGCGGCGTCGCGGTCGAGGCCGTAGAGGAGGAAGAAGAGGGCATCGAGGCGGGCGCGGCGGCGGAGGCGATCTTCGGGGTTCCAGCGGAAGGGCGGTCCGGCGTAGCCGAGATCGGCGGCGAAGGCCGCGATGTCGTTGGAGGTGTAGGTGAGGGCCAGCACGTCATTGCGTACGATCTGGCTAGCCGATGCGGAGCCGAACGGCCGGCAGAAATCAGACGGTGGCAGGATGGGAAGCTGTTCTAGTATGTATAAGTTTACGTGCGTGCTCTGGACCTTCTGCCGCGCGACGTAGTCTAACACCAAAGACGAAAGGTTGGCAGTTAGGAGGAATCCCCCGGACTTATATTTTTCAACCATATCATCATCGGGCAGCAGTATAGGTGCGGTGTTCCCGAAGGCTGATCTTGGAACGATCGTTGAAATTACGGTACGAATATCCGTAGGGCGAGCGATATCCCGATACGCTATGACCCAATCGAGACCGATTGGCCACTCAATCGACGAGTCCGCGACGTAGTATTGAGGGGTTGTTATATAGGCCGGGTCGGCATGCTCCAATTCGCCGGTCAATCGACCAGAAAAAGGATTATGCAGGTTCTCGGTATTTTCCATGATGGACGCATAACGGTGGTCAAACTGGTGAAAACTCCGGCCCACGTTGAGGGGACGGTAAAGGTCATCCGCGGTCTGCCATAGGCCGTCGGCGCGCTGCCAGGCACCGCGCTGGCGCAATTCGGCGATGGTGACGAACTTGTCGCTATCGTTGGTCATATGAAACATTGTTGCATATCGAATTGGCCAGACCTTGGCGGGCGGATCGGTGCGGCGGTCCACGAGGACGGGCAGGCGGGCGTAGATGGCGCGGGTAATCTCGGCGTCACGGCGGGAACGGAATACGGGGGCGGTGCCGGTGTTGGGGTTGACGGCGGCGAAGTCGGCAGGGGTCAGCGGGAAGGCGCTGGCCTCGGCGGCGGTGGCGGAGTCCTGAAAGAAGGCGCAATCGGCGAAGAGGAAGGTGCGGGCGGGGCCGCCGAAGGCGATGGTGCAGTACTTGAACCGCGAGTCCACGTCTGGAAAGAAATGCTCCAGGCCAAGCCGGGTCCGGCGGTTCTCGAAGTCGAGCAGCGCGGCAAGGCGGCCGGTGGTGCTGAGGGAGCGGAAGAAAGGCGCGGCGCCGAGGTCGGCGGCGATGCCGGAGGGCACCAGAAGGCCGACCATTCCGTCCGGGCGGACGAGGCGGGCGGCGCGTTCGACGAAGAGGGAATAGAGGTTGACGTCGCCACCGGAGAGCAGGGGATAGGCGCCCATGTCGCGGGCAACGCGGACGGCGGCTTCGGCAACCCAGGCGGCGCGCTGGAATTGTGCGGGAATGTCGTCGTTGCGCTCGCGCAGGCGCGCGATGGCACGCCGGCGATCGGCGGCGCGGGTGGCGCGGGCGATTTCCGGCACGCGGTCGGCAAACCATTCGACCTCCTGGAGCTTCATGCGGTCCCAGGGTGGGTTGCCGATGACGGCGTGGAAACCGCCGCGCGGGGTGGCGGACTCCCAATCATCCCAGACGCCGGGGAAGGCCACTTCCCAGTGGAGGAAACGGCGTTCCAGGGCCAGCGCACCGGCGGAGCCGCGAAACGCGATGGCGGCTGCGGCAAGCGTGGCGGCGGAGACGGAATGGGTGCGGCGGCGCTCGTCGCGGAAGGTGATGGTGCCGGAGCGCGGGAGTTTCCAGTCGCGGGTGCCGGCGGCGAGTTCGGTGGGCGGGCCGAAGGCGCCGCCGAGGAAGGATTTGCGGGCCTCCTGTTCGGCTGGGGTGTCGCCGGGGAGCCAGCGGGCGGCGTGGTAGAAATCGAGGAAACGGCGCAGCTCGTAAGTCGCCTCTTCGACGCCCTGGAAGGCCGTGGCGCTGGCGTGGACTTCGGCAATATCGGCGTCGGTGGCGTTCTCGACGATGGCCATGCCGGCGGCGGCGTGGCGGGCGGCGACGACGGCCTGGCTCATGGCGAGGCCGTAGCGGGCGCGCAGGTCGGCTTCGACGGGATGGACGAATTCGCCGAAGAGGGAGTCGCCGCAGCGCAGGTGATGGTCCAGGAAAGAAAGCGGGGCACCGACGGTGAAGCTGTGGAGCCAGAGGGAGAGCTTGGCGAGTTCGACGGCCATGGGGTTGAGGTCCACGCCGTAGATACAGCGCTTGAGGATGATGCGGCGGACGATGTGCTTGTCGTCGAGCTGGTCGTCACGGATAGGCCAGCTGTTGGCGGCGGCCTGGGCCTGGATCTGGCTGCGGATGGCTTCGATGCGATCGAGCAGGGGGGAGCGGTAGTCGGCCCAGGCGACCAGGGAGGGCGACTCAGCCATGGCGGTGAGCGTTTCCTCGGCGAGGTAATCCACCAGGGTGACAAGGAAATGGCCCGAGCCCATGGCGGGGTCGCAGATTCGCAGCGTGAGGAAGGCTTCGGCCGGATCGAGCCGGCGGAGATCGGCGAGCCGCTCGGCCTTGCGGCGGGTGTCGGCGCCGAGGTCGTCGGCGCGCGCACGGAAGGCTTCGCGGCGCTCGGCGAGGAGGGGACCGACGGCGCGGCGCAGGATGAGGCGAACGAGTTCGTCGGGCGTGTAGTAACTGCCGGAGTTTTTGCGCGCGTAGGCGTTGGGGCGCAGGGAGAGTGCGCCTGCTTCATCGGCGACGACGTCGCGTTCGAGAAGGCCTTCGTAGATGGAGCCGAGATGTTGGACGGACAGGTCGCGGAAGTTGATCCAGCGGCGGGCGAGAGGCTCGCCTTCGCGGGAGAGGTCGTCGATCAGGGCGGCCAGGACGGCGTCGGGCAGGGCAATGCGGGCGAGGATTTCATCTTCGGAGTCATCGAAGAGGCCGCCGTTGTAGGGAGGCAGGCCCATTGCGGGATCACCGGCGGCGATGGCCGCGAAGAGTGCCTTGAGGTTTGGCCACCAGGTGGCGGCACGCGCGGACAGGGTGCGGCGGTTGTCGGCGACCTCCGCGGCATCGACGCGGAGTTGGCGAAGGGCATAGGGCTCGTAGCCGGGATTCCGGATGGGGAGGAGGTCACGATCCTCGGCGTAGAGAAGGAACAGAAGGCGGTAGAGGATGCGCAGAGCGGCCTGACGGATGGCCTCGCGCCACGCCGCATCATCCGGGCGGGCAGCCGGGTCGGCGCGACCGAGGGCGGCGACAAGGGCGGGAAAGGCGCGGTCGAAGACGGTGCGAGAGAGGTCCTTGGTGACGCGGGCTTCGTAGCGGCGGCCTTGGGTCAGCGCTTCGTCAAGAAATGTACGGGACTGGGGGCCGGCAGGGACGAGTGCTTCACGGCGGAAGAGGAGATAGACGACGCGCAGCCAATGGTCGCGCGGGGCTTCGGCGGGGACGGGCGGCGGAAGCGGGGAGACGAGGGCGGGCAGATCGAATTCGATGAAGCCTTCGAGGGGCGAGCGAGCCTGGGCGTAATGCAGGCGCCAGAAACGGGCGTTGGTGAGGATACCCCAGCAGAGGACGCCATTCGTTTCGGTGTCGGCGCGTCGGAGATAGCGCAGGAGTTGGAGGGCGGGTGTTTCGCCCTTGGTGTTGGCACGGTCGAGCGGGGCGTCGCGGGTCTTGTTCTCCAGGATGGCGGCGCCACGGGCGAAGCGGCGGTCGGACGGCAGAGGGAGGGCGGCGTTGCGGTCCGTATCGCTGCGAAACAGGAGTGCATCGACGATATCCTGGCGGGAGCGGCCGGGGGTTTGCTGACGGAGGTGGCGCCAGCCGAGATGTTCGATGAGCGGGAAGATGAATTCTTCCTCGGTTTCGGACTCGCTGACGTTGGGGATGGTTTCGAGCGTGGCCCAACGCGTGCGAATGGTGCTGGCGAAAGCGTCAATCTCAGACTGGGCGAGTGCGCGGTATTCGTCGGTTTCCCGTATGCCATCTTCGAGGAAGAATCGTGTGAAGAGTGAGCCGCGCTGCATGGAATCTTCCAATTCGTATCGAGGATAACAATGCTTGGTAGAAAGGACAGGGGGAAGGCGAGATATTCATTGATGGCAATTATGCAACGTAACGGGATTCAGGGCGAGCCTTTGTGAGGCCGGGGAAGCCGTCGCGCTTGGCTTGGTGATGGGGGTCAAGGGGCCCCCGGCCCCTTGCGGGTCGAGGGCAGAGCCCTCGCCTTTCTTTCCTGGCTTCGGGCTTGTGGTTAGAGCCCCCCTGTCGATCCGCTTCGCGGCTCAACCCCACCCGTGAAGCACGGGGGGAGAGAAGGTTGGGTGCTACATGGTTGCCATGAAGTGCTCCGCGAGGGTGGCGGTTTCGTTGATGTAGGCGGTGTTTTTTCGGCCGGTGAAGGTGCCGAGCTTGACGCCGTGGAAGAGGGCGAAGAGGGCGGTTTCGGGTTTCATGGCGTCGTCGGGGTTGCCGGCGAGGTCGATGCCGAGGAGGTCGGAGTAGGTCTGGTCGTTCTTGCGCCGGGTCATGCCAGCCCGCGTTGACCCATGAAGCATGGGTCAACGCGGGCTGGCATGAGTCCTTGCTTTGCGCGCGGCCACCGGCCAGCCCCGCGCGCGATACCAGCCCGCGAAACGGCCGGAAGAGTCGGACATTTCGCGGGCTGGTATCAGTTGGACGTAGCCTCGGCGGTAGCAGGGGTAATCGTGGGGGCTGGTCTTGCGCCGAAGGCCGGACACATGACCGCATTCGAACCGTCGCCGATGTCGCGCGAGTCGCTTGAACCCTAGGGGCCGTCCACAAATGGTATCAGTCGGCCGTCGCGGCCGCCCGTGCGGGTGCCGCGACGGGCGGCGGCGCGGGCGTTGTCGCCGGCGTCGGCGCCCGCACGACGTGCGCGCGCATCAGCAGCAGCAGGAACAGCGGCGGGATCACCACCAGCGACAGCAGCCGGTAGTCGTTGTTGAAGGCGATGATCTGCGCCTGGTGGTTCACCACCTGGTCCAGCAGCATCACCCCGTGGCGGGAGGCCGGGCCCCAGGCCGACTGGATGGCGTCCTGGCCCTGCAGCACCCGGTTGAACGGCGTGATCCCCGCCGCGATGTCGGCGTGGGACACCTGGATGTTGCGCACGAACATCACCGAGGTGACCGAGACGCCCAGTGCCTGCCCCAGGCTGCGGCACAGCGACTGCAACGAGGTGGAATAGGACCGCAGGTTGGCCGGCAGGGTGGTGAACGCCATCACCGTCATCGGGTTGAACACGAAGCCGATCGAACTGCCCTGCACCAGCAACGTGAGCATGATCGTCGCGCGATCCACATCCGGGGTCCAATAGCTCATCGAGTACAGCGACACACCCATCACCAGCAGGCCGAACGCCATCACCTTGCGGTGGTCGACGCGCCCGGCGATGCGGCTGGCCAACTGCATGCCGATGATCGTGCCCACCCCGCGCGGCGCCATCGCCAGCCCCGCCTGTTCCACCGGATAGCCCGCCAGGTTCTCCAGGTACGGCGCCATCAGCGCGGAGCTGGCCAGCATCACGGTTGCGGTGCAGAACACCATCGACACGCCGCAGACGAAGTTGCGGTCACGGAACAGCCCCGGCGGCAGGAACGGCGCCTTCGCCGTGAACATGTGCACCACGAACAGGTAGAGCCCGAGGGCCGCCAGCACCGCCTCGGCGATGATCTCCGGCGAGTTGAACCAGTCCTGGCCCTGCCCGCGGTCCAGCATCAGCTGGAACGCCGCCACCGCGGTTGCCAGCACGCCAAAGCCGATCCAGTCGAAGCGCAGGTCGGACCGCGGCAGCACGCGCGGCAGGAACATCAGCAGCCCGGTCACCGCGACGATGCCGAACGGCACGTTGACGTAGAACACCGCGCGCCAGGAGAAGATCTCGGTCAGGTAGCCGCCCAGCGTCGGCCCGATGATCGGCCCCACCATCACCCCCATGCCGAAGATCGCCATCACCTGTGGCCGCTTCTCGAACGGGTAGATGTCCAGCATGGTCGCCTGGCTGAGCGGCACCAGGGCGGCGCCGAACATGCCCTGCAGGAAGCGGAAACAGACCATCTCCTCCAGGTTCGCCGCCATGCCGCACAGCATCGAGGCCAGCACGAACCCGGCCATGCAGGTGACATGCAGGTTGCGCCGGCCGAAGCGATGCGCCATCCAGCCAACCGGCGCCGTCATGATCGCCGCGGCAATCACGTAGGACGTCAGCACCCAGGTGATCTCGTCGGCGGTGGTGGACAGCGAGCCCTGCATGTAGGGCAGCGAGACATTGGCGATCGACGCGTCCAGCGACTGCATCAGGTTGCCCAGCATCACGGACAGCGTGATCAGGGTACGGTTGGGAACGGGTGCCGCGCTGCCCGACATGCGGCCTAGGTCATCCCTGGCGCGAAGCTGGCACCTGCCTGCCTGTCCATGCCTGATCCTCTGCCCGATCGGTGTGACGCAACGACATGCACTGGTCCGCCTGTCGGCAGAACCGGCTCACCGAATCAAGCTAGCGCACCGACGCATGTTGAACCAGCCGAGGGACGCCAACCCGCGAAACGGCCAGAAGGGTCGGCCGTTTCGCGGGTTGGCATCAGCGGCCAGCAATTCAGCGAGCTGTTCGCACCGACGAAATGGGGGGCGAGTGCGGCACCGGGGAGCAGAGCCCCCCGGCCCGCT
>JADLHF010000228.1 GCA_020848935.1 Acetobacteraceae bacterium | reverse complement strand
TGCGGAACTTGGGGATTGCGAGCGAGTCGCTGGGGATCGCGCCGGCTCGTCCGGCGTTTGATGTGCCGGTGGTGGCGATTGCGGCAGCGGTGGATGCGCCGATTGGTGCTGAGGTTGTTACGGGGGATGAGGCGGCGGCGATGGTTGTCGCGGCTGAGTCCGAGTTGGCGCCGATTGCCGAAGCGAATGTTGTGCTGGCCTTCGAGGCGCAGTCTGCTCCTGAACTTGGCGCGATGATGGAGCCGACCGTCACCGAGGTCGCGGCGATCACCGAATTGGATGCTGTGCTGGCCATCGACGCGCAACCTGCTGCCGAATTCGTCGTGCTGGCGGAGGCGACGGCGACATCCGAGGTCGGGTCCATCACCGAGGCGGAGGCGGTACTGTCGCTCGACCCGCAGGCTGAGCCCGAATTCGTCACGCTGGCGGACTCGGCGGCGACGTCCGAGGTCGTGTCGATCACCGAATTGGATGCTGTGCTCGCCCTCGACGCGCAGTCTGCTGCCGAGTTCGCCACGCTGGCGGAGGCGACGGCGACATCCGAGGTCGGTTCCATCACCGAGGCGGAGGCGGTGCTGTCGCTCGACCCGCAGGCTGAGCCCAAATTTGTCACGCTGGCGGAGTCGGCGGCGACGTCCGAGGTCGTGTCGATCACCGAATTGGATGCTGTGCTGGCCCTCGAGGCGCAGCCTGCTGCCGAACTCGTCATGCTGGAGCCGGCGACGTCCGAGGCCGCGTCGATCACTGAATTGGATGCTGTGCTGGCCCTCGACGCGCAGCCTGCTGCCGAATTCGGCATGCTGGCGGAGCCGGCGGCGACGTCCGAAGTCGCGTCGATCGCGGGATTGGATGCTGCGCTGGCCCTCGACGCGCAGTCTGCTGCCGAGTTCGACACGCTGGCGGAGCCGGCGGCAAAGTTCGATGTCGCGTCGATCACCGAATTGGATGCTGTACTCGCCCTCGACGCGCAGTCTGCTCCCGAGTTCGACACGCTCGCGGAGCCGACCGCGGCCGAGGTCGATTCGATCACCGAACCGGATCCTGCGCTGGCCCTCGACACGCAGTCTGCTGCCGAATTCGGCATGCTGGCGGAGCCGGCGGCGACGTCCGAGGTCGCTTCCATCACCGAGGCGGAGGCGGTACTGTCGCTCGACCCGCAGGCTGAGCCCGACTTTGTAACGTTGGCGGAGCCGACCGCGGCCGAGGTCGCTTCGATCACCGAATTGGATGCTGTGCTCGCCCTCGACGCGCAGTCTGCTGCCGAATTCGGCATGCTGGCGGAGCCGGCGGTGACGTCCGAAGTCGCGTCGATTACTCAATTGGATGCTGTGCTGGCGCTCGACGCACAGGCTGCTCCCGAGTTCGACACGCTCGCGGAGCCGACGGCGACCGAGGTCGCGTCGATCACCGAATTGGATGCTGTGCCGGCGCTCGATGCGCAGCCTGCCGCCGAACTCGTCATGCTGGCGGAGCCGGCCGCGACCGAAGTCGCGCCAATCGCCGAGCCCGAGCCCAAAGGTCCCGCCCAACCCGACTTCACGGCCCTCCCGGAACCGGCTCCGGTGCTTGCCGCGCTCAACCCGGCTGCCGCCTCGGCGGCCCCCTTCGAACTGGCGTTCCTCGATCTCCCCCAGGCGGCGCTCGCGTTACCGGCATTCCTCGGCCACAGGCGCCCATGCCGCTCCCAGGCCGACCCGGAGTCCGCATTCCTGGCGCTCCCCATGCCGGAGCCCGAGTTCGTCGAACTGGCGGAGCCAACGCTGGCCGCCGCACCGGTGGCCGTGGATCCACCAGCCTCCGTCCACATCTATCCACTGGCCGGGCCGGAAGCCCACACCGCGGTGCGCCGCATGCGCAAGCCGCGCACCCGGGAGATCTTCTTCTCCACCCCGCGGCTGCACGACCTGCCCGCGCTCGCCGCCACGGTCGCGCGCACCAATCAGGAGGCGACGCTGGCCAGCCCCGGCTCGCTTCCCTGGAACGCGATTCTGCTGGCGACCGCCGCGCCACGCCAGGCCGCGTCGACCGCGTTGCCGAACCGGATCGTCGCGGTGGACCCGGTGGAGACAGCCTCCACCGCGGCACTTCCGCTGCTGTCGGTTCCACCGAGCAACGTGCGCCTGCGCTGGGACAGCGACGCCCTGGCCGCGATCTCCGTTCCGCTCTCGGTGCCGGCGCCGCCGTCGCTTGCCGAAGTTGTTCTGGTCTGTGAGTCCTGGAATAGCGATGTGCAGGAGCCTGCGCTGGCCGCCGCAGTGGCACCCGCGCTGACCCTGGTCGCGGCGGGCCTGGAAGCGATGCCGGCCCTTGCCGCGACGGTAGGCGACCGGCCGCTGCTCTGCACGGTCACCCCGAACCCCTCCGACGAGACCCAGCCCGCCGCGCCGCAGGCCCCCAACTGGACTCCGGCTCGCCCGGCCACCGGCGTCCGCGCCTCTTCGAGCCTGCTTCCGGTACAGCCATCCGGCAACGGCGGCGAGCGCACGCCGCGGACCGCGGCTCCGGAATTCGAGCCGCTCGCTGGAGCCTCCTCGCCGGCTACGGTCTATCCCGCCATCAACGGTCTGCGCCCGGGTGGCCCGCCGCTGGTCAAGGAAATGTGGCCCGTGCAGCCCGGCAACCCGCTTCCCTACCCGGCTGGTACCGTTGCCGTACAGAATCTGGAAGCCGCCTGGCCGGAAGGCAACGCACAGCTTCCGCGGCTGGCCTGCGACATCGCCCCGGACCGCGTTCTCCGCGAACGCCCCAGCGGCAAGTCCGGCTTCCGCAATGCCGCCGGTGGCCGCTCCTGGATCCCGAACGGTTTCTCGCTGGCCAACCTCTCGATGCCGGCTCGCCCGGATCTGAAGTGGCTGGTGATGCTGGTTCCGGTTGGTCTGCTGTTGGCGGTTTACTCGCTTACCAGCGATGGCAATAAACGCGCCGGGGTCGAGACGGCGCAAGTGGCCCCGCCGGTCGAAGCCGCGGTAGAGCGTACCACCGCTTCGGTTGCCGTCACACCCGCCTCCGGGTCAAAACGCCGGCGCAAGCTGGCGCCCATGGTTGAGGCCGCGCCTCCCGCGCCGGTGGCCATTGTGCCCGCCGCGGCCGATCCCAATGCCAGCTTCTCCGATGGCGTGAAAGCCAGCATCATGCGACGCGCCGCCATCTCCTTTACCGACGATTTCCGCACGGGCCTGGCCGACTGGCAGGGCGGCGACAACTGGTCCACCCAGTGGTCGTACGATGCGGCGGGTTTTCTGAATACCGGCCCGCTCGCCCTCTATTCGCCGTCGATGTCGCTGAGCATCTACCGCGTGGAGGTCCTCGGCCAGATTGAGCGCAAGAGCCTCGGCTGGGTCTTCCGGGCCAAGGATCTGAAGAACTATTACGTCACCAAGATCACGCTGGTGCGCGGTGGTCCGCTCCCCACCGCCATGATTGAGCGGTATGTCGTCCTGGACGGCAAGGAGAGCCGCCATGAACGGCGTCCGCTGCCGCTGCAAATCCGTACCGACACGCTCTATCGGGTGAAATTGGACGTAAATGGTGAGGACTTCACCCTCACGGTTCAGGGGCAACTTGTCGATCATTGGTGTGATAGCAGGTAGAAACACGGGGGAATCGGGTTTTTCAGTGCTAAGGGAGAACTCGCCCGGTTGCGATGGGTGGAGGTCTCCCATCAGTATGACTTCCTCGGGAGACTGTGCGCGCTCCTGGTGCCCTATCAGATCCCAGCAAGAGACGGGAGTTTGAAGTAAATGAATCAAAAAAGACGGAATGACCGGGACCGCGATCGTGACGCGGCGCGGAACAACGCAGCGGTGACGGAGGCGGCCGACAGCCCCATGATGCCCGGTTCTCATGCCAAGGCCCTGGCCAAGGCAGTGAGTTTGCATCTGGAAGGCAAGGCCAAGGAAGCGCTGCGCGAACTCGACAATGCCGTGGCCAACGGAGCCGACGCCGCCGAGGTGCATGCGGCGCGGGGCCACCTGCAATACGAGCTCGAACTTTACGACGATGCCGTCCAGAGCTACTCCCGCCTGCTCGCGCTCGATCCGCGGCATCTGAACGGCGCCTTCAACCTCGCCGTCTGCCTCGAGAAACTTGGGCGCTGGGATCAGGCCGGCGCGC
>JADLHF010000227.1 GCA_020848935.1 Acetobacteraceae bacterium | reverse complement strand
GCGATCGACGCGGCGGTGGGCACGGCGATGGCGCTGGCCAGCCAGGAGCCGTGGAATTCCGGCCTGGGTGGCTATGGCGGTTTCGCCATCGTGCACCGCGCCGGCCAGGCGCGCGCCGAGGTGGTGGATTTTGGCCCGGTCTCGCCGCGCCGGCTGACCACCGCGAATTTCAAGCTGACCGGCCGCATGTCCGAGATCGGCTTCCGCTGGGCGGAGGTGGAGGGGGACGCCAACGTCCATGGCCCGCTCGCCGTCGCCGTGCCCTCGGCTGTCGCCGGCTGCGAGGCGCTGCACACGCGCTGGGGGCGGTTGCCGATGGCCGAGGTGATGGCGCCGGCGGTGGCGCTGGCGCGGCGGGGCTTGCAGCTGGACTGGTTCGCTTCCCAGAAGATCACCGCCGCCGCCCGCGACCTGCGCCGCTACCCCGAGAGTGCCCGCATCTACCTGCGCGATGGCCTGCCGCCGGCCCCGCCGGCCGAGGGCAATCCCGGCTTCATGCCGCTGGGCGCCCTGCCCGCTACCATGGAGCAACTGGCCCGCGCCGGCTGGCGCGATTTCTACGAGGGCGAGATCGCCGCGGCCTTGGTGCGAGACCAGCAGACTGTCGGCGGGGTGATCGACGCCGAGGACCTGCGCGCCTGCACCGCCCGCGTGGTGCCTGCGGAGCAGGTGCCGTGGCGCAATGGAAGGGTGCTGCAACTGGCCGGCGGCATGACCGCGACCTCTGCCCTGTTGCCGGTGCTCGCGGCGATGGCCGAGGCCCCCTATGGCGCGCGCCCGGACGCCGCCTGGTATCGCCGCCTGGCGGGCGCATTGCGCGCTGCCTATGCCGCGCGGCTGGCCGCACCCGCCAGCAATGACGGCGGCGAGACCTGCACCACCCACCTGACGGTCATGGACGAAGAGGGCACCATGGTGACCATGACCACCACGCTGATGGCCGGCTTCGGCAGCCGCGTGGTGTTGCCGCAGACCGGGCTGCTGCTGAACAACGGCATCATGCTGTTCGACCCTCGCCCGGGCCAGGCCAATTCGCTGGCGCCGTCCAAGCGGCTGTTGACCAACATGTGCCCGCTGGTGCTGCGCGAGGGCGATGTGCCGATGATGGCCGGCGGCGCCTCTGGCGGGCGGCACATCATGGCGGCGATGTTCCAGCTGATGACCTACATCGCCGATTTCGGCATGAACCCGCAAGCGGCCGCCCATGCCCCGCGCATCAGCGTCGCCGGGCCCGATGGCGTGGCCGCGGACGTGGCGCTGGGCCCCGAGGTGATCGCCGCCATGGCTGCCGACGCGCCGGTGGAGGTGGTGCGGCGCTACATCGCTCCGGCGAACTTCGCCAACCCGAACATGATCCTGCGCCACGCCGACGGCAGCAGCAGCGGCATCGCCGACAACCGCTCGCCCTGGTCGGTGGCGCTGGCGCAATAGGCGGCGGCTACCACCAGCCGCCATCCACCACCCAGTTCTGCGCGGTGCACATCCGGCTGTCGTCGCTGGCGAGCCACAGCACCATGCGCGCGATGTCGGGCGGCAGCAGCATCTCCTTCAGGCACTGGGCATCCAGCGTGCGCTGCCGCGCCTCGTTGGTCAGCCACAGCGTGCGCTGGCGCTCGGTCATGATCCAGCCGGGGATGATGCAGTTCACGCGGATGCCGTCGGCGCCGAGGTCGCGGGCGAAGCTGCGCGTCAGCCCCTCCACCGCCGCCTTGGCGCTGGTGTAGGCGGGCATGCCGCCGGATTTCAGGTGCCAGGAGATCGAACCGAAATTGATGATCGAACCGCGTTTCCGCTCCTGCATCATCGGCGCCGCGGCCTGGATGGCGAAGAACTGGTGGCGCAGGTTCACCTGCATCCGGTCTTCCCAGTATTCCGGCGTGACCGACTTCCAGTCGTGGCGTTCGTCATGGGCGGCGTTGTTGACCAGCACGTCGATGCCGCCCATCGCATCGCCCACCTGGCGGATGGCCGCCTGGTAGGCCGCGATGTCGCGCAGGTCGCAGGTGACGAAATGGGGACGCGTGTGCCCGGCGGCGGTCAGGCGCTCGACCAGTTCGAGGGCGGGCTCGGCCTGGATATCGACGAAGGCGACGCGAGCACCCTGGGCGGCGAAATGCGCCACGATCGACGCGCCGATGCCCGTGGCGCCGCCGCTGACGAAGACCACGCGGTCGCGCAGGCTGGGGTAGGTGGCATCTTCAGGGTTCATGGTTGTTCCTCCTGCATATTCGGCCGATGTGTGGTTTTCGCGAAGGAAGCGTGTTCTTTTTTGAAAAAAAAGAACCAAAAAACTTTCTCGAATAAGTGCCCTCGGCAACCGTGGCGCGAATGATCAGAAAGTCTTTTTGCTTCTTTTTCTTCAGAAAAAGAAGAACTTACTTCGCCGCCTCCCGCGCCAGCCAGTCGCGCACGTCCTGCGGCGCGCCGAACGCCGCATCCACCCGCAGTCCGATGCCGCCCATGTCACGCGCCGCGCGGATCGCGTCTTCGTCGGTCACGTCGTCGCCGACGAACAGCGGCAGCCTGCCTGCGAAGGGGGGGCGGGCCATCAGGGCGCGCACGGCATTGCCCTTGTGCACGCCGCGCGGTCGGATTTCCCAGACCATGCTGCCGCCGAGCAACTCGTGGCTGGGCAGCAGGACCAGCAGCGCGTCGGCGAGGTGGCGCAGAGCGGGGCCGGCATCGGGCGCGCCGCGGAAATGCAGGGTGACGCCGCGCGATTTGCGCTCCAGCAGGGTGCCGGGCAGCGTGGCGAAGACCGCCTCCGCCTCGGCCAGCCAGGCGGGCGGCACGGGCGGGTGGTCGCCGCGTTCCAGGGGCGCGCCGGGGGCGTGGCGAATGGCGCCGCCATGCTCGCCGGCGATGGCATAGGGCACATCGCCCAGCAGCGCCTCGATCTGCTCCACCGGGCGGCCGGTGATGATGGCGAGCGCATCGCCGAGACGGGCACGCAGGCGGCGCAGGGTGTCGGGCAGGCCCGGCGGGACCACCACGGCATCCGGCGTGGGGGCGAAGTCGATCAGCGTGCCATCGAGATCGAGCAGTAAGGCCGTTCCATCGGCAATGGCGGGAGGGCTCATGGCCGGCAACCGGCGAGGCGGATGTCGTGGGTGGGATGTTCGACCAGGGAAAGCTGCGGCAGGGACAGCAGCATCCAGCCGCGGAACAGCGGCGGGTTGCCCCCCTCGCTGATCTCCAGGAAGGCGGCGGCGTCCGGCGCGCGGTCGGGCGGACGGACCACGCAGCTGCGCACCACCACGGTGAGCGGGCCAAACCGGAGCGGCTCGCCCAGCCGCGCCGTCAGCGTGGTGGTACGGGCGGTCACCTTGTCGGTGCCCCACAGTTCCGCGCCGCCCTGGGCGATCCAGTCGCTTTGCACCGGGGCCAGCGGGGCGACGCTGGGGGTGGCGGGGGCGGGCGCAGCGGGCGTGGGCGGCGGCGGCACGGCGGGCAGGGACTGGCCGGGTTGCAGCTGCGGCAATTGCGGCGCCGGCATCGGCTGCGCCTGCTGGCCGCGCCCAGGCACGTTGACGGCGGGCGCCTGGGCCTGGGCACCGAGCAAGGCCCAGGTGCTGAACACCGTGGCCAGCAGCAACGTTCCACGCATGCTCAGCGGCGCTTTGGGCTGCGCAGGCCCTGGACCATGTCGGCCAGGATCGCGCGCATCGCCGCCTCGTCCACACCGATCAGCACGGCATCCTCGAAGGCGTCCTGCATCACCTGTGCGAGCTCGGCATGGTTCTCGGCCAGCGTCTTCAGTTTCTCGCGGCAGGACACCGGCGTGCCGTCCGTCTGCGGCCAGATTTCCGGTGGGGCGCTCATTTGGGCGGGGCCTTGGCGGGCTCGGATTTCTCCCGGTCGAGCATCTGCTGGACATTGCTGGACAGCTCGCCGACACCGAAGATGAACTTGCCCAGCAGTTGTTCCAAGCTGGCGGCGGATTGGGTGATGGTGAAGGTGCCGCCATCGGTCAGCACCTTTTCGTCGCCGCCGGGGACGATGGCGATCGACTTGCCGCCGATCAGCCCCTCGCTGCTGACTTCGGCGCTGGAATCACGCGGCAGCTTCAGGTCGGGCTCCACGGTAAGGCTGACCACCGCCTGGAAGGTGGCGGGATCGACGCGGGTGGAGGTGACGGTGCCCACCTTGACCCCGGCGAGGCGCACATCGGAGCCGACGGCCAGCCCGTCGATGCGGTCGAACCGGGCATGCAGCGTTATGCCGGCGACGGAGGCCCGGCCGGTGTTGACCACCGCGTAGCCAAGGAAAGCGGCGGCGACCAGCAGCACGACGGCGCCGGCGATCAGTTCGGTGGGGTTGCGCTGTGCCATCCGGGGCTATGTCCTACGACTGTCCTGGGGTGGGCGCGCCTGTACGCTCAGCTGCCAGGCGTCCATGCCTCGTAATCGCCGGTGGCGCGGGCGCGCTGGCCACCCTCGTAATCGTGGCCGGCCGGGCGGTAGCTGGTGGCGGTGCCGGTGGCATTGGCCAGATGCGGCTTCTGCCAGGCGCGGCGGCCCTGTTCCGGCAGGGCGGTGTCGGTGGTGTAATGCAGCCAGGAATGCCATTCGGCCGGCACCTTGCTGGCCTCGGCGGCGCCGGTGAACATCACCCAGCGCCGGGCACGGGTGCCGGCACGGGCGCGCTTGTCCTCGTAATAGGCGTTGCCCGCCCCGTCGCGTCCGACGAGGCGACCGTTGAGCCAAGTATGCAGCCGGGTGCCAATGGTCATGAGGGGGATATAGGGGTTCGCGCGGGCGGGGTCCATGGTGACGGTGTCGGTGAGGGGCGGATCCGGTTTATCCACAGGATTTTGTGGTTGACAGGCCATCCGACCACAACATGCGGCTTTCCGAGTCGCGACATCGCGGCTAGCATCCCGGTCATGGAAAACGACCCCACCCGATCCCCGACGCGCGATGCCGCCGCGCGCGGCATTCCGGCCTGGCGCGGGGTGCGCATGCGCCGCACCCTGGCCGCTGGCGATGCCGATGGCGCTGCCCGCCAGGTGGCGCTGCCGGCGGCCTGGGAACAGCGCGCGGCCGAGGCGCTGGCCGGGCTGGCAACGGGCGAAGGCTCGGTCAGCGTGTCAACCGCCGCCGAGGCCTGGATCCGCCCGGTGGCCGAACGGGCACGGCGGGCGGGGTTGCAGGAGGATCGCACCCGCGATGCCGTCGGCGACGGGTTGCACGCCCTGCTGGCGCAGCGCCGCGGCACCGCCGGCGAGACGGTGTGGCAGGGGCTGGCCACGCCCCGGCCGGGCTTCGCACTGAACCTGCCGGCGTTCCACGATGCCGAGCACGGCTTCGACTTCGCAGGCTTTGCCGCCGCCGCGCGCCTGGCGGCGACGACGTTGACGCTGGCGGTGCCGGGAGCGAGCCGGCTGGCGGTGGCGATGCACGACCTGTCCGGGCTGCTGGCGCGGCTCGGCATGCCCTATGACAGCCAGGCGGCGCGCGACATCGCCGCCTGCCTCGCCGCCCTGATGCAGGCTTCGGCGGGGCTTGCCTCGGCCGAGATGGCCACCCGCTTCGGCACCCAGGCGCAGGGGCGCGCAGTGCCGCCGGCGCCGGCCGCCTGCGTATTGCCGGGGCTGGCCGAGGCAGCCCAGGCGGCCCAGGCGCGCGCCGCCGCCCAGCCGGCGCGGCGCCATGCGGTGACCTGCGCGCTGGCGCCGCCGGACCTGGCCGCCGCCCTGCTGGGGGTGGAGACCGGCGGGATTTCGCCGGCCTTCTCGGCCCTGGACGATGGCGGGGCGCTGAACATCACGGCGCGCGCTTGGCTCGCGGCCCGCGGCATGACGGCGGAAGCCGCGCTGGCCGCATTGCTGGCCGGGAAGTCGCCGTTTCCCGCCGCCGGGCCGCAGGCACATGCCGCGATGCACGACGCGGTGGCGCCGTACCTGGACGAGGTGACGGCGCGGCCGGTGGCCAATGCGGCGACGGCACCCGGCACGCGGCGCGAGCTGCCGGCGCGGCGCAGCGGCTATACCCAGAAGGCGGCCGTTGGCGGGCACAAGGTGTTCCTGCGCACCGGCGAGTACGGCGACGGCACGCTGGGGGAGATCTTCGTCGCGCTGCACAAGGAAGGCCCGGCGTTCCGCGGGCTGATGGATAATTTCGCTGTCGCGGTCAGCCTCGGGCTGCAACACGGCGTGCCGCTGGCAGATTTTGTCGAGGCCTTCACCTTCACCCGCTTCGGCCCGGCCGGCACGGTGGAGGGCGATGCCGCCGTCGGGAGGGCCACCTCACTGCTGGACTACGTGTTCCGCAACCTGGCGGTGAACTACCTCAACCGCACCGACATCCCCGAGGCCGAGGACGACGAGGCAGCCGACACCCTTGGCGACGGTGCCCGCGACCGGGCGCCGCTGCTGCCCGGCTTGCTCCCGCCCCGCTTGCTCCGGCCGGCTTCGGTGGGCGAGGATGGTCCGCGCCCGCGCCGTCGCGCCCTGCGACTGGTCGGCAAATAACGGAGCACCCAGGCCATGGCCGGACGGATCGACGCGAAGCTTGCCGCACTCGGCATCACCCTGCCCACCCCGGCCACCCCGGTGGCCAACTACGTGCCCTTCGTGCGCACCGGCGACCTGGTGGTGATCTCCGGCCAGTTGCCGATGCAGGACGGCAAGCTGGCACTGACCGGCAAGGTGGGCGAGGCGGTGTCGGTGGAACAGGCGGTGGCGGGTGCGCGGCTGGCGGCGATCAACCTGTTCGCGCAGTTGAAGGCGGCCTGCGGCGGCGACCTGGACCGGGTGCAGCAGGTGGTGCGCCTGGGCGGGTTCATCGCCTCGCCGGCCAGCTTCACCCAGCACGCCACGGTGATGAACGGCGCCTCGGACCTCGCCGTGGCGGTGTTCGGCGACGCCGGGCGGCACGCGCGCAGCACCATCGGCGTACCCTCGCTGCCGCTGGACGCCGCCGTCGAGGTGGAGGGGATGTTCCGGATCGCCTGATGGCGAAGCGGGAACAGCTGACGCTCAGCCTGCACAAGGCAATCGGCGAGGTTGCCGCGGCGGACTGGGATGCCTGTGCCGGCGCCGGCAACCCGTTCGTCAGCCATGCCTTCCTGGCCTGCGTGGAGGAAAGCGGCTCGGCCAATGCACGCACCGGCTGGCTGCCGCAGCACGCGGTTCTGCGCGACGGCGGCGGGCAGGTGGTGGCGTGCGCGCCGATGTACGCCAAGTCGCACAGCTACGGCGAATACGTGTTCGACCATGGCTGGGCGCATGCGCTGGAACGCGCGGGCGGGCGGTATTATCCGAAATTGCAGGTGGCGGTGCCGTTCAGCCCGGTGCCGGGGCCCCGCCTGCTGGTGCGGCCGGGCAGTGGCCTTCCGCCCGGCGTGCTGGCCGGCGCGCTGGAGCAGGCCTGTGGCGAGTTGGGCACGTCGGGCGTGCATGCCACGTTCTGCACGCAAGCGGAATGGTCGGCGCTGGGCGAGGCCGGCTGGCTGCAGCGCCTCGGCATGCAGTTCCATTGGCACAACGCCGGCTACGCCGATTTCGACGGATTTCTGGCCGCACTTTCATCACGCAAGCGCAAGGTGATCCGGCGTGAACGGCGCGACGCCAATGCCGCCGGGCTGGAATTCGTCACCCTGCGCGGGCCGGAGATCACCCGAGCCGACTGGGCGGCGTTCTATGATTTCTACACCTCGACGGTCGATCGCAAATGGGGCAGCGCGTACCTGACCGAGGCGTTCTTTCCCCTGCTGGGCAAGATGCTGGGTGACGCCGTGGTGCTGATGCTGGCCCGCAGCGGCCGGCGCTGGGTGGCCGGCGCGCTGAACCTTGCGGGCAGCGAGGCGCTGTATGGCCGCAACTGGGGCTGCCGCGGCGACTGGCCGTTCCTGCATTTCGAGCTGTGCTACTACCGTGCCATTGATTTCGCGATCGAACATAAACTGGCGCGCGTGGAAGCCGGCGCCCAGGGCGAGCACAAGATCCAGCGCGGCTACGTGCCCAGCGAAACCTATTCCGCGCACTGGATCGCTCATCCCGGGCTGCGCCGGGCCGTGGCCGATTTTCTGGTGGAGGAACAGGCCGAAAAGCGCGAGCAAATGGCGGCACTGGCCGAGTACGCACCGTTCCGCGATGCCGGATAAGGGCGGGTTCGGGCTTGTTTGCCGCACGGTGACGGCTCATGATCGCGGCATGAAGATGCAAACACAGCGAAAGCGGACCTTGGCGAGGGCCCGATGACCGATATTCGCCTTGAGGCCATCAGCAAGCATTACGGCGCCGTGCGCGCCGCCGACAGCGTTGACCTTGCGGTCGCGCAGGGCGAATTCGTCACCATCCTGGGGCCGAGCGGCTCGGGCAAGACCACGCTGCTGAGCCTGATCGCCGGGTTGAGCCAGCCGAGCGCGGGCCGCATCCTGATCGGCGGGCGCGACGTCACCGCAAGCCCGCCGCAGCAGCGCAATGTCGGGCTGGTATTCCAGAGTTACGCGCTGTTCCCGCACATGAGCGTGTTCGACAACGTCGCGTTCCCATTGCGCGTCCGCAACACTACCGCCGATGTCGTGGGCGACCGCGTGATGGCGGCGCTGGAGCTGGTGCAGCTGCACGGCATGGCGCAGCGCCGCCCGGCGCAGCTTTCCGGCGGCCAGCAGCAGCGCGTGGCGCTGGCCCGCGCCTTCGTCTTCGAGCCCGACATCCTGCTGCTGGACGAGCCGCTGGGGGCGCTGGACCGCAAGCTGCGCGAGGAATTGCAGGTCGAGCTGAAGCAGTTGCAACGCCGCCTGGGGGTGACCACCATCCTGGTGACCCACGACCAGGAGGAGGCGCTGTCGCTGTCCGACCGGGTGATGGTGCTGGATGGCGGCCAGGTGCAACAGATCGCCGCCCCGCAGGAGGCGTATCTGCGCCCGGCCAACCGGTTCGTGGCCGACTTCCTCGGCATCGCCAACTTCATTGCGCTGCCCGATGGCCGCGAGGCGGTGGTGCGGCCGGAACGCATCCGCCTGGAGGCCAGCGGCGGGCGCGACGCAATTGTTGCGGAAGCGGTGTATCTCGGCCAGATCATCCGCTACCACCTGACGGCCGGCGAGGACAAATTCGTCGCCGCCGCACCGTTCGTGGGCCGACCCCATGCCATCGGGGACCACGTCAGTCTGACCTGGGACGCGGCGGATGTCTGGCCGGTGGCCTGACTGCGCCCGCCCGCAACAAGGAGGCTCAAAAACATGGAGAGCAAGATGCAACGCCGCACTTTGATGAGGACTGCCGCCGCCCTGCCGCTGGTGTCGCTGCTGCGCCCGGCCACGGCACGCGCGGAGGTGAAGGAGATCCGCATGATCGAGGCCGGCGGCAAGTCCGGCGAGTCGATCGAGAAGGGCTATGGTGATCCGTTCACCGCCAAGACCGGCATCAAGCTGGTGCGCGAGAGCCCGGCCCCGCTCGGCAAGCTGCGCGCAATGGTCGAGAGCGGCAAGATCACCGCAACCCTGTTCGAGCTCGGTTCCGGCACCATGGTGCATGCCAAGTCGCTCGGCCTGATCGAGAAGCTCGACTGGGCGGCGATCAACCCGAACCCGATGTTCCCCGAGGCGCGCAACGAGTACGGCTTCGGCTACCAGTACTACTCCACCGGCATGGCCTGGCAGAAGGGCACGAAGCCGCTGCGCAGCTGGGCCGATTTCTTCAACACCAAGGACTTCCCCGGCAAGCGCGCCATTCCGGACTATGTCGGTTCGGCGGTTCCCTTCGCGCTGCTGGCCGATGGCGTGCCGGTGGACAAGCTGTTCCCGCTGGACATCGATCGGGCGCTGAAGAAGCTGCTGTCGATCCGCAAGGACATCTCGGTGGTGTGGAAGGCCGGCGCACAGGCTCCGCAGCTGCTGAATGACGGCGAAGTGCAATATGCCATCGCCTGGTCGGGCCGCATCGTGGAAGAGCCGAAGCTGGTGTTCAACTTCAACGGGGCGATGGCCGACCTGGCCTTCATCTGCATGATCAAGGGCTCGCCCAAGGAGGAGCAGGCGGCAGCGGCCAAGCTATACCACGAGATGTCGGTGGCGAAGAACCAGGCGCGCGCGGCCGAGGTCGTGGCCTATACCGGCCCGAGCCCGGATCTCGACGCGCTGCTGCCGAAGGACAAGCTGTTCATGTATCCCACCGCCAAGGTGAACAAGGACGTGCAGTGGGTCCAGAACGCCGAGTACTGGGCAGAGCATGGCGAGGAAGGCAACAAGAAGTGGGAAACCTTCAAGCTGAGCCTTTGAACTGACCAGCAGGCCCAGCCTGTGACCTGATGACCGGCGCCCCCCGAACAGGGGGCGCCGCCCCGCCGGAGACCGCCCCTTGGCCAAACCCATCGCCGAGCGCCGCCAGGGCGTCGGCTTCATCACGCCGCTGCTGGTGCTGATGCTTGCCGCGTTCAACCTGCCGATCCTGTACATGCTGACGCTCGGGTTCTGGTCGAAGGAAGGCGGGTTCACGTTCGAGCACTATGCCCAATTGCTCGACACGCCGATCTATCTGCGCGTGCTCGCCAACACCATGCGGGTATCGCTGGTGGCCACGCTGGTGAATGTGGCAATCGGCTACCCGCTGGCCTACTGGATGCGCGGCCTGTCGCCGCGGGCCCAGTTCATCGCGGTGTCGCTGGTGATCGTGCCGTTCTGGATCAGCATCCTGGTGCGCACCTATGCCTGGATCGTGGTGCTGGGCAATAACGGCATGGTCAACCGGCTGCTGCTCTGGAGCGGGATGGTCGATACGCCGGTGTCGTTCCTGTACAACGAACTCGGCGTGATGATCGGCATGGCCAATGTGCTGCTGCCATTCCTGGTGCTGCCGCTGTTCGCCGCCATGCTGCGCATCGACGACCGGCTGATGCAGGCCGCCGCATCGATGGGCGCGCCGAACCACACGATCTTCCTCAAGGTGTTCCTGCCGCTGACCCTGCCCGCCCTCGCCGCCGGCACGCTGCTGGTGTTCATCCTGTGCCTGGGATTCTACGTCACCCCGGCCATTCTCGGCGGCGGCAAGGTGACCATGATTTCCAACCTGCTCGACATCCTGATCAACCAGATCCCGCGCTGGGAACAGGCCTCGGCGGTCTCCACGCTGCTGCTGATCGTCACGCTGGCGATCTTCGCCGGCTACCGCGCGCTGGACCGGAAGGTGGGGACATGAACGGGCAACCGACCTGGGGCACGCGCCTGGTCGCGGCGCTGGGGATCGGCGCGCTGGCCTTCCTGGTGCTGCCGCTGCTGATCGTGGTGCCGATGAGCTTCTCCTCGGCGCGCTCGCTGGCCTTCCCGCCGCCGGGCTTTTCGCTGCGCTGGTACGAAACGTTCTTCGGCGATCCGAGTTGGATGGAGGCGCTGTGGAACTCGCTGACGATCGCCAGCATCTCGTCGGTGTGCGCCACCACGCTGGGGGGGCTGGCCGCCTATGGGTTGCGCCGTGGCACTTTCCGCGGGCGTGACGTGGCGGAGAGCAACTTCATGGCGCCGCTGATCGTGCCGACCATCATCGCCGCCGTGGCGATGTACCTGGCCTTCGCGGGCGTGAACCTGCTCGGCACCTTCCTCGGCCTGGTCATCGCCCACACCGTGCTCAGCGTGCCGCTGGTGATCATGGTGCTGGGCGTGGCGGTGCGCAGCTTCGATGTGCGCATCGAACAGGTGGGTTGGAGCCTCGGCGGCTCCTGGTTCTACACCGCGCGCACCGTGCTGCTGCCGAATATCGCGCCGAGCGTGTTTGCCGCCTGGATCTTCGCCTTCATCGGCAGCTTCGACGAGGTGATCGTCACCTCCTTCATCGGCGGCACGTATGAGACCATCCCCAAGAAGATGTTCAATGAACTCATCCTGCAGGTGAACCCCACGATCACCGCGATCGCCACGCTGCTGATGCTGTTCACCGTGGTAACCCTGGCGCTGACCGCCTGGATGCTGCAACGGGCCGGACGGTTGCGGTCGACGTTGTTGTAGAGAAAGGAAAAGCGCGTTCTTTTTTGAAAAACGAACCAAAAACTTTCATTACCTGCAATTTGGCATCAAATATCGTCACAGTTTGGAATTCAGCGAAATCTTTTTTTGCTTCTTTTTCTTCATAAAAAGAAGATCTTCTTTCCCACCTGTCCCATCTCCACCGCTCATATCGCCAGTACATGGATGTGGTTACCTCTGCGACCGGGGTCCAAGCCGAACAGCAACCTGGGCGAGACGCCCTTGTTCGCCAGGCTATAGCCCGGCAGAGCCAGCGAGGCGATTGGCAGGCCCATCGAAGCAACGTGCAGGGTGAGGCCTATCAACCAAATCGGTCCCCTCATTGCCCACCGGTCCGGCGCATGGCTGCCAGCGATGTCACCGACGCCCAGATCAGGCTGACCCACACCCCCGCGCTCCGGCACGAAGCTGACGCCCGCCGCCGGCCGACGCCGCATCGCGGTAGCGCCTGGCGTCTTCATGCCCCTCCATCGCTGGAATATGCTGCCTGTCCCGATGCTCGGACGAACAGGTGGGCGGCGCGATGATCGAGCTTTCGGTGGCAGCCTTCCTGGCCGGCGACGATGCGGCGCTGGAACGCAGGCTGGCGCACCAGGCGGTGCAGCATTTCCGCCGCAACGAAGCGACGCAACTGCGCGCCTGGGCCGCGTCACTTCGTTGCCTGCGTGCCGCTCTTGGCGGATGGGATGCGGCCGCGGGCTGGCGGCTGGTGTTGGAGTATCCGATGCGGCGGCTGGGGCGACGGATCGACGCCGTGCTGGTGACACCGCGTGCGGTGCTGGTGCTGGAGTTCAAGGCCGATGCCACATCGTTCCAACCCGGCGATCGGCGGCAGGTGGAGGACTACGCGCTCGACCTGCAGGATTTCCATGCCGGCAGCCGCGGCCGCGTGATCGTACCGATCCTGGTTGCCACCCGGGCGTGTCCCGGCCCCGTGGCCTGGCCACTGGCGGTTGGCGGTGCCACCACGGTGTTGGACGCGTCCGGGGACAGCCTGCCGACACTGCTGCGCGACCTGTGGCCACGATTGCCCGCGGGGGACGTGGATGTGGCGGCATGGGCCTCCGCGCCCTATCGCCCGGTGCCGGGGATCGTCGATGCCGCGCGCACGCTGTATGCCCGCAACAGCGTCGCCGACATCGCCGATGCCGGGGCTGAGGCGCGCAACCTGGGTGCGACAACCGATGCGATCCGGACCGCCTGCCACGCGGCGCAAAACGGGCGCCGCCATGTCGTGCTGTTCGTCACCGGCACGCCGGGCGCGGGCAAGACGCTGTGCGGCCTGAACGTGGTGTTCGGCGCCGCACGCCACGACCACGCCACGTTCCTGACCGGCAACCCGACCCTGGTGCATGTGCTGCGCGAGGCGCTGGTGCGTGACGCGGTCGCCGGCGGCCAGGATGCGCGCGCGGCGCGGCAACGGATGCGCGCGGCGATCCAGGCCCTGCCGCATTTCCGCGACCAGTATGTCGGCACACCCGGCGAGGTGCCGTCCGACCGCATCGCGGTGATCGACGAGGCGCAGCGCTCTTGGGCGCGCGACCAGGCCGTGCGGGCCAGCCGCGACCGCCCGGTGCAGCTCAGCGACAGCGAGCCGGGGCACCTGCTGGACATCATGGCGCGGCATCGCGACTGGGCGGTGATCGTCTGCCTGATCGGCAACGGCCAGGAGATCCATACTGGTGAGGGCGGGCTGGCCGAATGGGGCGCGGCGCTGGCGGCGCGACCGAACTGGGCCATTCATGCCGCGCCGGAGGCGCTTCGCACCGAGGGCGATCCGCGGCAGCGACTGCCGGCGCTGCCGGGTCGGATGGTGATGGATTCGATACTGCATCTCGACATCCCGATGCGCAGCATCCGCAATCCGGCGGCCGCCGCATGGGCCGATGCCGTGGTGCGCGGCGATGCAGCGGCCGCGCGCCAATTGGCGGCGTCGGGCGAACTGCCGTTTGCGGTGACGCGCGATCTGGCCGTGCTGCGCGCCACGCTGCGGGAGGCGGCGCGCGGCGAGCGCCGCTGCGGGCTGGTGGGCAGTTCGGCGGCAAAGCGGCTGCGCGCCGACGGGCTGGGGGTGGAGGTGGCGCACATGGACGCCAATGCCGTGGCGCGCTGGTTCCTCGACCGCTGGCCGGAGGATGTCCGCGCGTCGGATGCGCTGGAGACCATGGCGACCGAATTCGCCTGCCAGGGCCTTGAGCTGGACATCGTCGGCCTGTGCTGGGGCGGCGACCTGGTGCGGGTGGGCGCGGCGTGGCAGGTGCGCGATTTCCGCGGCACCGACTGGCAGGTGGCGCGCGACGCCGACCGGCGGGCGAACCGGATCAACACCTATCGCGTGCTGCTGACCCGTGCGCGCTACCACACCGTGATCTGGGTGCCGCGCGGCGATGCCGGCGACCGCACGCGCAGCCCGGCGGAGCTGGACGCGGTGGCCGCCTTCCTGCTTGCGTGCGGCGCCGCGGCGATCGGGGCGGCGGATAACGCACCGCCCGGCAGCACTGACCGGCCGGCTCAGGCGCTGCTGGTGTGAACCACACGGGCCGGCCCATGGCGCAGCGGGCCGGCGATCACCGCCATGGCGATGGCGGCGAAGGCGGCCAGGCCGGGAATGGCGTTCAGCGCCAGCGGCATCAGTTGCTCGAACATCACCAGCGGCCAGAGCAGGGCGAGCAGGATCGCCGCGATCGCGAACCGGCCCGGCCCGGGGCGCGCGATGGCGAAGGTCAGCAATCCCGCCGTGGTGGCGGGCAGGTCGTAGAGGAACGCATGCGACGCCACCAGGGGCATGCCGGCGAGCAGCACGCAGACCGCCTCGATACCTGCCCCCACATCGGCACCGGCAGCGCGCCGCCAGGCAAGCCAGACCGCGCCGGCCACCGCCAGCCCGCTCACCCCCTGCCCCGCCACCACCAGCCAGGGCGGCGCGCCCAGGCCGATCAGCGAGGCCGTGACCGTGGGCATGTAGTGCAGGATGCCCGGCCGTGTCGCCTCGAACCCGCTTGCGTAGCCCGGCAGAACGGCGAGCCATGTGGCCCAGATGGCGGGACCGAACAGCGCGGCGCTGACCGCGGCGAGCACCAGTGTGCTGGCCGCGGCGGCAGCGAAGCAGCGCCACAGTCCGGCAGCAGCCAGCGCCAGCGGCACCAGCAGGCCAAGCTGCGGCTTGCATGTCGCCAGCCCCAGCAGCAGCCCGGCCAGCACCGGGCGCACCGCCGCCAGGCGCAGCCCCGCCACCAGCAAGGCGCCGAACAGAAAGCCGGTTTGGCCGAAATTGATCATCACGCTGGTGGCGGGCGCGGCCAGCAAGGCCAGCACCAGCGGCACGCCCCGGCGCTGTCCCACGCCGGCGGCCAGCAGGAACAGCACCAGCGTCACGCCAATCCAGGCGCCATAGGCCGCGCCATGCGACAGCAGCCCCAGCGGCCAGATCAGCAACAGGAAATGCGGCGGATAGGCGAACGGCAGCGGCGCCACCCCGGTGGGGTCGCGGCCAAGCGCGATCTGGGCAGCGAACAGGCTCGGCTGGTCATAGACCGCCGTGGCGCCACCATCCAGCAGCAGCCGGGCATACGACCAGAGGGCGAAGAAGTCGGTGCGCGAATAGCTGGCGGGATCGGCCACCAGCCGGACCAGCCGCACCAGCGTGTTCAACAGATACCCGCCGGCCAGCCCGGCCACCAGCGCCAGGGCCAGCACCAGCAGAAGCCTTGTGCCCCTCGCCCCCGACGCCATATCGCCCGCACCCCCCGGGCGGGGGTCGCGGGCGGATGAGTCAACCACGCCGTCGTGTCCGGCCGAAGGCCTGCGCCGCGGCGGCTACTTCCACTTCGCCCAGAAGAAGCGCGGCAGCTCGTCGGAATAGGCGGTGAAGTCGAGCTGCTTGTTCAGGCCATAGACCGTGACATACGTGGCGATCGGCAGCCAGTAGGCGCGGTCGGTGGCCAGGTGGATCGCCTTGGAATAGGCCGCCTTGCGCGCCTCGGGGTCCACCACCGAGCCGCCCTGGCGCAGCAGGTCGGTCACCTCCTGGTCGCGAAACAGATCATCGACGTTCTGCCAGAAGAAATACGGCATGATCGAGGACACGTCGTTGATGGAGTAGCTGCCCCAGGACGACATGTACATCGGCACCTCGCCCTTCTGGATGCGCGTGGTGGCGGCAACGCCGGTCATGGTGCTCACCTTGGCGCGGATGCCCACGGCGGCCAGGTTGGCCTGGATCGCGCCGACCCAGGCGCTGAGCAGGCCAGGGTTGACCAGCTCGGTCTCGAAGCCGTTGGGATAGCCGGCCTCCGCCAGCAGCGCCTTCGCCTTGGCCGGGTTGTAGTCGTACTTGACCGCGGCCGCCTGGTCGCAGCCAAACTGGGTGAAGTAGCAGGGCGCATCAGGCACGCGCGAGCCGTAGCGGACCAGGTTCTTGGCAAAAGCCTGCCGGTCGATGGCATGCCAGATCGCGCGGCGCACCAGCACGTTGGTCAGCGGGCCCTTCGGGTCCGTGCGCCCGGCCGCATCCAGCGACAGATGGGCGATGCGGAAGGCTTCCTGCGTCAGCGTATAGGCATTCGGCAGGGCGCCGACCTTCTCCACCAGGTCGGCGGGGAACTGCCACACCCAGTCCACCTGGTTGCCGATCAGCGAATTGACCAGCAGGTTGGCGTCGGTCACCTGACGGATTACCACGTTCTTGATCGGCGGCTTGCCCTTGCCGCTGTTCGGCGAGTAGCCCTCGTGGCGCTCCATCTCGATGGTCCCGCCGGCTTCCCACTTGGTGATGCGGTATGGCCCGGCACCCACCGGCGCCTTGTTGTAGCCGTCACGTCCGACGCGCTCGCGATACGCCTTGGGATAGATCGGCATCACGAAGGAGACGAACTGCAACGCGGCGGGAAACGCCTGCTTCAGCTTCAGCCGCACGGTCAGGGCATCGACCTTCTCGGCACCCGCCAGCCACGGCCCGAAATTGCTCGGCACCGAAATGCCCGAGGCCGGGTCGGTCAGGACCCCGACGGTGTACATCACGTCGTCTGCCGTCACCTTGTCGCCGTTGTGGAAGGTGGCGAGCGGATCGAGCTTGAATTCCAGCGTGGTGTCGTCCAGCCACGCCCACGATGTCGCCAGCAGCGGCTTCATCACGAACCCGTTGGGGTCGCGGAACACCAGCCCGTCGAAGGCATGGTGGCCCATGATCAGCCCAGTGCGCTGGCTGTTGTAGTACGGGTCCATGTTGACGATCGGGTCCAGCCACATGGCGCGCAGCGTGTCGGCGGATTTCTGCGCCGCCGCCGGCTGGGCGACGAGCGCCGCCGCCGCCGCTGCCGCTGCCGCTGTGAACAGGGATCGCAACTTCATCGTCCAGCCTCCATCAACACACGGTGTTGCCGCAGGCTAGGGCCGGATCGTACGGTCGCGCAACGGGGCTCGCGCGATCAGGCGCGCGTCTCCAGCCCGGCGGGGTCGCCGACCACCGCGCAGGTGGCATCCAGCCGCATCGTCAACCGGCGCGCGGCGTCGTAGCGCGGCCACGGCAGGCCGGGCACCGAGGCATCGCCGGTGCGGGCGAACGCGGTCCAGGCGGCGCGGATATTGGCGGAAAGCCCGTCCATCTCCGCCGCCTCGCCGCCCTGCAGCATGCCGGCATCCGGCCACTGCGCGAAATTGCCGAACACGAACGGCAGCTCGATGCAGTGGCAGGCACGAAACGGGGAACCCTGCGGCGCCCAGTCGAACTGGTAAGCCTGCACCGGCACTCCAGCCTCCGCCAACGCCTCGGCCAGCCGCATGCTGGGCCACAGGAAGGTGTGGTCGCTGCTGAGATCGGCCAGCCAGTCCATCAGGCTGCCGCCCGGACGGCGGGCACGGTAGCGCTCCATCGCGTCCGCCCGGCGGGCAAGCTCGGCAAAGCGCTTGGCCGAAGCGGTCCAGTCCGGCTCGGCCATCGCGGGGTTGGAGGCGAAGAAGGCATGCACCTCGTCATGGGTGGCGCCGATCAGCACCGGCAGGCCGCGCGCACCGCGGACGATGGCCGCGAACAGCTCGGCCTGCGCCAGCGGTTCCGGCGTGGTGGGCATGAAGGGCGGGTTGGTCTCGGCGAAGCGGGCATTGGCACGCGCCACGGTGCCGGTCGCCGCCACCAGCGTCTCGGCCGGCACCGCGCGCAACTGGTCGAGAATATCGGCCGCGTCAGGATCCAGCCCGGCGGCGCGGATCACCTGGGCGCCGATGCCATAGGCTTCCTGCAAGCCCAGCGTGGCACGGCCGAACCCGCCGGATTGCAGGATGGCGCGGTGGAACAGCGCGCGCGCGGCCGGATTGATGATCAGCCGGCCGATCGAAGCTGCCCCCGCCGACTGCCCCATCACGGTGACACAACCTGGATCGCCGCCAAACGCGGCAATATTGTCGCGCACCCAGGCCAGGGCGGCGATCTGGTCCAGCGTGCCGCAATCCTCCGCCGGCAGGGCGGGATGCTTCAGATAGCCGAGCGCGCCCAGCCGGTAGTTCACCCCCACCACCACCACGTCGCCTTCGCGCGCCAGGCGGCTGCCGTCGTACCATTCCAGCGAGCCGGCCCCGCTGACCCAGGCACCGCCATGCAGCCACACCAGCACCGGCCGCCTCTGCCCATCCGGTTCCGGCGTCCACACCGTCAGGCTGAGGCAATCCTCGTCCATCCGCTTCTTGAAGTCGCCCATCGCCGGCGCGAGTCGCGAGGGCGCTTGCGGCGCGATCGCGCCATGCCAGCCGGCATCGCGCTGGAACTGCCACGGCGCCATCGGCACCGGGGCGGCAAATCGCAGCTTGCCGACCGGCGGCTGGGCATAGTCCACGCCGCGGAACACGGCCACACCCTGGTCGCGCTGGCCAACCAGGGTGCCAAGTTGGGTGTGGGCAAAATTGGGCATGGAGGCTCCGGTTTTCGTCAAACGCCAAGGTAACGGTGCGCCACCGAGGGATCGGCGTCCAGGGCCGCCGGCGTGCCGGTCCAGACCGTGCGGCCCTTCTCGATCACCACCATCCTGTCTGCCAAGCCCCGTAGCGCCGCCAGGTGCTTGTCCACCACCAGGATCGCCTGCCCCTCGGCCTTCAGCGCGGCCAGGCAGGTCCAGATCTCGGCGCGGATCAGCGGCGCCAGCCCCTCGGTCGCCTCGTCCAGCACCAGCAGCCGCGGATTGGTCATCAGCGCCCGGCCGATCGCCAGCATCTGCTGCTCGCCGCCCGACAGCGTGGCGGCACGCTGCCCGGCGCGCTCGGCCAGCCGCGGGAACAGCGCGGTCACCCCGCTCAGCGTCCAGCGGCCGCGCCGGGCGGTGGCCAGCAGGTTCTCGCGCACCGTCAGGGTGGGAAATACCTGCCGCCCCTCCGGCACCAGCCCGATGCCCAGCCGCGCGATGGCGTGCGGCGCGAGCCGGGTGAGGTCGTGCCCGGCAAACCCGATATCCCCCCTGCCCCGCAACAGCCCCATCAGGCAGGCAATGGTGGTGGTCTTGCCCATGCCGTTGCGGCCCATCAGGCTCACCACCTCGCCGGCCCCCACCGCCAGCTCGATGCCGTGCAGCACCTGGGTGTGGCCATAGGCGGCATGCAGCCCGGCGATCGCCAGCATCACGGCGTGCCCAGATAGGCGTCGCGCACCGCCGGGTCGGCGCGGATCGCCGCCGGCGGGCCGCTGGCGATGGCGCGCCCGTCCAGCAGCACGGTGACACGATCGGCCAGCGCGAACACCGCATCCATGTCGTGCTCCACCAGCAGGATCGCGACCTCGCCCTTCAATCCCGCCAGCAGCGCGGTCATCGCGGCGGATTCGGCCGCCCCCAACCCGGCCATCGGCTCGTCCAGCAGCAGCAGACGCGGGCGCGTGGCCAGCGCCATCGCCAGCTCCAGTTGGCGCCGCTCGCCATGGGACAGGTCCTCGGCCGGCGTGGCGGCACGCGCTTCCAGGCCGACACGGGCCAGCATCACCCGCGCCGGCGCCTCCAGCCGGGCATCGCCGGAAGCCGGGCGCCAGAATCGAAATGAATGGCCCTGGCGCACCTGTTCCACCAGCGCCACGTTGGCCAGGGCGCTGGCCGCCATCAGCACCTGCGTGACCTGGAACGACCGCGTCAGCCCGGCGCGCACCCGGGCCGGCGGCGCCAGCCGGGTGATATCGGCACCATCCAGCCATATGCTGCCGCCATCCGGGCGCAGCTCCCCGGCCAACTGGCCGATCACCGTGGTCTTGCCGGCACCGTTCGGGCCGATCAGGGCATGGACCTCCCCGGCGCCCACCGCCAGGTCCAGCGCGTCGGTGGCCACCAGGCCGCCGAACCGCTTGGACAATCCGCGCACCTCCAGCAACCCGCTCATCGCCCGCCCAGCGCCCCCCACACCCCGCGCCGCGCCAGCAGCACCACCGCCACCAGGATCGGCCCGAGCACGATCATCCAGTGCTCGGTCCACTGCGCCAGGAAGACATGCAGCAGCACCAGCGCCGCCGCCCCGAACACCGCCCCCCACAGCGAGCCGAGCCCGCCCAGCACCACCATCACCATCAGCTCGCCCGACTGCGTCCAGTGCAGCAGGTCGGGGCTGGCGAAGCGGAACAGGTTGACATGCAATGCTCCGGCCAGCCCGCCCAGGGACGCGGCCAGCACGAAGGCGGCGAGCTTGTACGGGAAGGGGTTCAACCCGATCGCCAGCATCCGCCGCTCGTTCTGGCGGATGCCGTCCAGCACCACGCCAAGGCGGCTGCGCCAGACCCGGCGCAGCACCAGCAGCACCAGCACCAGCGCGGCCAGGCAGACATAGTAGAAGCCGACATCGTCGCGCGGGCCGATGAACGGCAACGCGTTGCGCCGGCGCATCGACAGCCCGTCATCCCCGCCATAGGCCTTCAGCGCCACGAACAGGAAGAAGAACATCTGCGCGAAGGCCAGCGTGATCATGATGAACGAAATGCCCGTCGTGCGCAGGCACAGCGCGCCGATCCCCAAGGCCAGCACCGCCGGCACCAGGATCGCCGCCGGCCAGGCGAACCACGCCCCGGTCACCCAGCCCGGCAGCGACCCGTCGCCGGCATGGGCGGCCAGGATCGCCACGGTATAGCCGCCCAGGCCGAACCACGCCGCCTGGCCAAAGCTCGGCAACCCCGTGCGCCCCATCAGCAGGTCGAGCCCCGCGGCGGCGATCGCCATGATGCAGACCTGGCTGCCCAGGGTGACGAAGTCCGGCCGCCCGGCCGCCGCCGCGATCGCCGGCAGCCCCGCCATCACCGCGAAGCTGGCCAGCAGCACAACAACCTGTCGCGGCGTTTCAACCATGCGTCGGGAACAGCCCGCGCGGGCGCCACAGCAGTACCGCGGCCATCAGGATGAAGATCGCCATCGACGACAGCCCGGCCCCCAGCGCATCGGCATCCGCCGCCGCCATCACCCCGCGCAGCGCGCCGGGCAGATAGGCGCGGGCCAGCGTATCCACCATGCCCACCAGCACGCTTCCCGCCAGCGCCCCACGCACCGAGCCCAGCCCGCCGATCACGATCACCACGAAGGTGGCGATCAGGATGCGCTCGCCCATCCCCACCTGCACCGACAGCAGCGGGCCGGTCAGCGCCCCCGCCAGCCCGGCCAGCAGCGCGCCCAGGCCGAACACCGCGGTGAACAGCAGCCCGATCCGCACCCCCAGCGCCCCCACCAGCGCGCGATGCGTCGCCCCGGCGCGCACCAGCATGCCAATCCTGGTATGTGCAATCAGCCCGTACAGCCCCGCCGCCACCGCCAGCCCCACGGCAATGATCGCCAGGCGATACAGCGGATACGGCACGCCCGGCACGATCTCCACAGCACCCGCCAGCCACCGCGGCAGGCCGGCCATCAGCGGCTGGCGGCCGAACAGCATCGCCACCGCCTCGTTGGCGAACAGGATCACGCCGAATGTCGCCAGCACCTGGTCCAGATGCGCGCGCCCGTAGAGCCGGCGCAGGATCGCCATCTCCAGCGCCACGCCCAGCACCCCGGCCGCCGCCAGCCCGGCCGCGAGACCAAGCAGGAACGAGCCGGTCTGCTGTTGCGTCCAGGCGGCGGCATAGGCGCCGATCATGTACAGCGAGCCGTGGGCCAGGTTGATCAGGCCCATGATGCCGAATACCAGCGTCAGCCCGGCGGCCATCAGGAACAGCATGACGCCGTATTGCAGGCCGTTGAGGAGTTGTTCGAGGAGGAGGATCAAGGAAGCATTGGGGAAGACTTCTTTTTGTGAACAAAAAGAAGCAAAAAAACTTCATCCATTGAGTCTGGCATCAGCCGCGGAGTCTGCCACAGCAAGCCGCCCCTGTTGCAGCCAGGCAGGAATGAAAGTTTTTTGCTTCTTTTTTTCAAAAAAGAAGCGCTCCCCTTCCTCCCCTAAAGCTTGCACTGCTCCGCATAGGCATCCCCTCGATCCGACAGCACCTTCCCTTGTGTCTTGAGGAACAGCTTGCCATCGGCCCCGCGTTGCGGGCGGATGGCATACCAGTCCTGGATCGGATGCTGGTTCGACCCGAAGCGGAACTTGCCGCGTGTGGCATGGAAGTTTGCCTTCAGCATCTCGCGGCGGAACGCCTCGGTGTCATCGACGCGGCCGCCGGTGGCCTTCAGCGCGGCGGCGATGGCCAGTGCGGTGTCGTAGCCCTGGCTGGCGTAGTAGGTGGGCATGCGGTTGTGGCGCGCCTGGAAATCGGCGACGAATTTCTTCGAGACCGGGTTGTCGAAATCGCTGTTCCACTGGGCCGAGACCTCGATGCCCAGGGCGGCGTCGCCGACCGCGTTCAGGGTGGTGGAGTCGAGCGAGGGCGATGAGACGACCATCGGGATCTTCCCGCCGAGCCCGGCCTGCTGGTACTGGCGGATGAAGGCAATGCCCAGGCCGCCGGGATGGAACTGGAACACGGCGTCGGGGTTGGCGGCACGGATCTGCGCCATTTCCGGCGCGTAGTCGGTCTGGTCGAGGCGGGTGTAGATCTCGCCGGCGATCTCGCCCTTGAAGAAGCGCTTGAAGCCGGTGATGGCGTCGCGCCCGGCGGGGTAGTTGGGGGCGAGCACGAAGACGCGCTTGTGGCCGAGCCGGTTGGCGTTCTCGCCGGCGCTTTCGTGCAGGGTGTCGTTCTGCCAGGAGACGACGAAGTAGTTGCGATGGCAGTTCTTGCCGGCGAGGCTTGACGGGCCGGCATTCGGGCTGACGTAGATCGCACCTTCGTCGAGGATATCGGGCGCGACGGCTTCCAGCACGTTGCTGAACACGATGCCGGTGAACAGCCTGATCTTCTCGGTCTTGAGGAAGCGATCGACGATCTGCTTGCCTTGCGCCGGCTTCAGCCCGTCATCCTCCACCATCACCTGCACCTTGGCGCCGCCGAGAGTGTCGTTCTTGATGGCCAGCAGGAAGGCATCGCGGATATCGGCGCCGAGATAGCCGCCGGGGCCGGACAGGGTGGTGACGAAGCCGATCTTGAGCGGGGCGGGCTGGGCGCGCAGCAGCGCGGGGGTGGCAAGCAGGCTGGCGCCGGCAAGGGCGGCGCGGCGGGTGATGCGGGTCATTGGGCTTCCCTGTTGCGGATTTTCCGCCGTTATAGCCGGGTTGCGCGCCGGGGGAAGCATCAGGGCAGCTTCACGTCGTGGCGCGGCGCGTGCCAGTTGGCGGCGGCGGCCTCGGCGCGGGTGACGTCCTCGGGCAGCAGCAGGCGGGCCTGGCTGAGGGCGGCGGCGGCGGCGGTGATGGCGGCGACATAGGCGTCGCGGTCCGGGTAGCGCTCGGCGATCGCCGGGCGGGGGTCGCCGGTCATCGCGCGGTCCTCCGGCGTATCGGCAAACGGGATGGTGCTGCCGGTGAACTCGTGCATCGCGCCATGGCCGTGGCCGCGGGCGCGCAGGTTCCAGCCGGTGTAGGTGGCCAGGGGGGCGGCGACCATCGGCGCGCGCACGCCGGCGGTCTCGTTGCCGTCGCGATCCACCGTGGGGACCAGCACGGTGTAGTGGCGCGAGGGGTCCACCGCCGGCGGTTCGCGCAGGATGCCGCGGGGCGCATCGGGGCCATGGTCGATCGCCGGCAGGTCGCTGGGCGCGCGCGGCAGGGCGATGCCGGGGATGGCGGGGAAGGCCGCGCGCCATTGCTCGACGCCCACCAGCGTGCCGTCGGCCACGGTGGGAATGCGGCTGTCGGGCGGCGGGGTGCCGTCGCTGGCCCAGCGGTCCATGGCATCCAGCATGGCGCGGAACAGGGCGGAGGTGGCCACCACGTTCATCAGGTTCTGGCAGACGCCGCGCTGCGGGGCGGGCATGAGCGGGTTGGCGGCGTGCTGGCTGCCGGACCAGTGGTACAGGCGCACCGTGTCGGGGATGGCGAGGTCGCGGCCGCTGGTGTCGGTGTGCACCAGGCTGCCGCGGCGCTGCCAGTATTCGGTGGCGGTCTGGGTGTGGATCACCAGCGGGTCGGTGTCCGGGCGCGTCAGGATGGCATCGGTGCGCCCGGTGACGTGGTCGGTGCTTTCGGCGTAGGCGAAGGGGAAGCTGTCGGCCGGGTTGTGGTGGTCCTCGTATTGCTGACCGGCGGCCACCGTGAGGTTGGCGAAGCGGGCGGTGTTCAGCCGGCCGGCGCCGGCGACGTGGGGCATCAGGCCGTCGAACACTTTTCGGCCGGCGCCGTCGGCGTTGAAGCCGTGGTGGATGAAGTCGCGGATGGCGCGGCCGGTCTGCGAGCGGCCCCAGCCATAGGCGCGCGCGATGCCGGGCAGCGGGGTATCCGGCGCGTGGCGCAGGAAGCTGACGACATCGCGCACCGCGGCGTGGCCGAGGCCGAGCACCAGGGGGGCCTCGCCCTCGTAGATCAGTTCGTAGATCCAGCCGGGCTGGAAGCCGGCGGGCAGGTGGATGTTCCGGTGCGAGGGCACCAGCGCGGTCTCGGCGCCGGTGGCCTCCGGCCCCACGCCCCCCTCGGTGCGGGCGAAGCACCAGGCGCCGGGGGGGATGCGTTCGCGCGGGCTGTCGGGGTAGCGGCGGCGGGTGAGGCTGGCCTTTGTCGTGTCCAGGCTGACGGCGGGGTGGCTGCGGGTGGAGGCCCAGCCGGAGAGCGGCAGGGTGACGAGGCCGGGCCGGCCGATGATCTCGGTGCGGACCTGCCCGCGCACCGGCTGGCCATTGGCGTGGGCGACTGGCAGGTCGAGCAGCATGCGGCCGTCGCCGGGCAGCAGGTCGCCCTGCCAGGCGGCGAAGACGACGCTGTAGCCGCGGCGGAACAGGAAGCCGTTGCCGGCATGGGCCGCGGTGGCGGGGTCGTTGCTGTGCGGGGCGTCGTTGAAATACTGGATGGCGCGCTTGTTGCCGCGGTTGCCCCAGTCGAAGAACAGGCGGGCGTTGCCACGCGCCATCTCGACCGGCTTGAGGATGAAGACGTCGGTGGCGTAATGGACCCGCCCTTCGGCATCCGTGGGGGCGAGGGCGATGTCGGTGATCGGGCGCTGGCCGGGGGCGGCGGGATCGACGGCGCCGTGGAAGCGGCCCCGGAGGATTTCGTACGGCCCCGCCTCACCGAAGCTGGTGCCGGCGGCGAAGGGGTGGCGTTCGGTGATGTCGAGGTGCATGGC
>JADLHF010000226.1 GCA_020848935.1 Acetobacteraceae bacterium | reverse complement strand
GCGGCCTGCAGGGTGTAGGCAGCGGCCATCTTGTCCACCACCGCGGCGCGGCGCTTGCGGGTCATGTCGGCGTCCTGGATCAGGAAGCGGTTCACCGCGGAGGACGACATTCGTTCGTCCCATAGCGCCACCGGCAGCCCGGTTTCGGCCGACAGGGCATGGGCCCAGTCGCGGGCGGCCTGGGCGGCGGGGCCGGCGGTGCCGTCCATCGACAGGGGCAGGCCGACGACCAGGCCGCCGACGCCTTCCTTGGTGGTGATGCGGGCGATGGAGGCGGCGTTGTCGGCCAGCTTGCCGCGCTTGAGCGTGCTGTGCGGGGTGGCCAGCATCAGGCCGACGTCGGAGAGCGCGAGGCCGATGGATTTCGCGCCGGGGTCGATGCCCAGCAGGCGTTGGCCGGGCAGGAGTTGGGCGCGCAGGTCGGTCATGTTGAACAGGGGCATGGCGGCGTTTATGGTCCGCCGCCGTATTGCCGCCAAGGAAAAGAAATGTCGCTCGACCCCGCGACGGTTCGCCGTATCGCCAAGCTGGCCCGCATCCGCGTGGATGAGGGGCAGGTGGAGGCGTTGCGCGCCGACCTCAATTCCATCCTCGGCTGGATCGAGCAACTGAACGAGGTGGATACCGATGGCGTGGCGCCGCTGACCGGCGGCACGCAGATGGCGCTGCGGCTGCGCGAGGACGCGGTGAACGATGGCGGGATGGCCGAGGCGGTGCTGGCCAATGCGCCGGATCGCGACGGGGATTATTTCGCGGTGCCGAAGGTGGTGGAGTGATGCAAGGGAAGACTCTTCTTTTTGTGAACAAAAAGAAGCAAAAAAACTTCATTCATGGCATTCCTCCTGCCGTGCTCCAATGATTGCCGGTAGGTCGCGAAGCCAAATGGATAAAGTTTTTTTGCTTCTTTTTGTTCACAAAAAGAAGTCTTCCCTTTCCTTGCCTTTCCCGGAATCCCACCGATGACCCTCACCGACCTCACCCTGGCGCAGGCCCGCGACGGCCTGCGCGCGCGCGACTTCTCCGCCGTGGAGCTGACCGAGGCGTACCTGTCGGCGATCGCGGCGGTGAACCCGCGGTTGAATGCCTATGTCCTGGTGACGGACGAGGCGGCGCGGGCGCAGGCGCGGGCGGCCGATGCGGCGCTGGCGGCGGGGGATCATGGGGCGCTGACCGGGATTCCGCTGGCGATCAAGGACCTGTTCTGCACCAGGGGCGTGCGCACGACGGCGGGCAGCCGCATTCTGGCGCCGTTCGTGCCGCCGTATGAGAGCACGGTGACGGCGAATCTGCTGCGCGACGGGGCGGTGTTCCTGGGCAAGGCGAACATGGACGAGTTCGCCATGGGCTCATCGAACATGACGTCGGCATTTGGCCCGGTGGCGTCGCCTTGGACGCGGCGGGGGGATAATCGGGCGCTGGTGCCGGGGGGGTCGTCCGGCGGGTCGGCGGCGGCGGTGTCGGCGCGGATCGCGCTGGGGGCGACGGCGACGGATACGGGCGGGTCGATCCGCCAGCCGGCGAGCTTCTGCGGCATCGTGGGCATCAAGCCGACCTATGGGCGCTGCTCGCGGTGGGGGATCGTGGCGTTTGCCTCGTCGCTGGACCAGGCGGGGCCGGTGGCGCGGACGGTGGAGGACGCGGCGATCCTGCTGGGCTCGATGGCCGGGTTCGATGCCAAGGATTCGACGAGTGCCGACCTCGCCGTGCCGGATTTCGCCGCCGCGTGCCGGCGGGGGGTGAAGGGGCTGCGCATCGGGGTGCCGCGGGAGTACCGGATGGAGGGCATGGCGCCGGAGATCGAGGCGCTGTGGCAGCAGGGGCTGGGCTGGTTGCGCGACGCGGGGGCGGAGATTGTCGATGTCTCGCTGCCGCACACGAAGTATGGGCTGGCGACGTATTATATCGTGGCGCCGGCCGAGGCATCGTCCAACCTGGCGCGCTATGACGGGGTGCGGTTCGGGGCGCGCAGCGCGGGTGGCGATCTGGCCGAATTGTATGAGAACACCCGCGCCGAGGGATTTGGCGAGGAGGTGAAGCGGCGGGTGTTGATCGGCACCTATGTGCTTTCGGCCGGGTATTACGATGCCTACTACCTCAAGGCGCAGAAGGTGCGGGCGCTGATCCTGCGGGATTTCACCGAGGTGTTCCGCTCCGTGGATGCGCTGGTGACGCCGACGGCGCCGACGGCCGCGTTTGCCCAGGGCGAGAAGATGGATGACCCCATCACGATGTATCTGAACGACATCTTCACCGTGCCGGCGAACATGAGCGGCATTCCGGGCATTTCGGTGCCGGCGGGGCTGGACGGACAGGCGCTGCCGCTGGGGTTGCAGGTGCTGGGCAAGCCGTTCGACGAGGAGACGGTGTTTGCCGTGGGCGCGGCGCTGGAACGCGCGGCCGGGTTCACGGCGTTGCCCGGCATCCGGGCGGGGGGCTGAGCCATGGCGTACACCATCGAGGGATCGACCGGCGCCTGGGAAGTGGTGGTGGGGCTGGAGGTGCATGCCCAGGTCATCAGCAAGTCGAAACTGTTCAGCGGGGCGGCGACGGCGTTTGGCGCGGCCCCGAACAGCCAGGTGAGCTTCGTCGATGCGGCGTTTCCCGGCATGCTGCCGGTGCCGAACCGCGAGGCGATCGCCCAGGCGGTGCGCACCGGGCTGGGGCTGGCGGCCGAGATCAACCTGGTCAGCCGGTTCGACCGCAAGAACTACTTCTATGCCGACCTGCCGCAGGGCTACCAGATCAGCCAGTTCGAGCACCCGATCGTCGGCAAGGGGGTGGTGGATATCGCGCTGGCCGACGGCAGCACCAAGCAGGTGGGCATCACGCGGCTGCATCTGGAGCAGGATGCCGGCAAGTCGCTGCACGACCAGCATCCGACGAAGAGCTTCATCGACCTCAACCGGTCCGGCGTGGCGCTGATGGAGATTGTCAGCGAGCCCGATATCCGCTCGCCGGAGGAGGCCGGGGCGTATGTGAAGAAGCTGCGCTCGATCCTGCGCTATCTCGGCACCTGCGACGGGAACATGGAGGAGGGCTCGCTGCGGGCTGATGTGAACGTCTCGGTGCGCAAGGCGGGCGAGGCGTATCGCACGCGCTGCGAGGTGAAGAACGTCAACTCGGTGCGCTTCGTGATGCAGGCGGTGGAGGCGGAAGCGCTGCGGCAGATCGCGGTGTGGGAATCCGGCGGCACGGTGGAGCAGGAGACGCGGCTGTTCGACGCGAACAGGGGCGAGACGCGGCCGATGCGCAGCAAGGAGGATGCCCACGACTACCGCTACTTCCCCGATCCCGATCTTTTGCCGGTGGTGCTGGAGCAGTCCTGGGTGGACGCCCTCAAGGCCGCCCTGCCGGAACTGCCGGACGCCAAGCAGGCGCGCTTCATCCGCGAGTACGGCCTGTCGCCCTATGACGCCGCCGTGCTGGTGGCCGAGCAGGCGACGGCGCAGTTCTTCGAGGCGGTGGCAAGCGGGCGTGACGCCAAGCTGGCCGCCAACTGGGTGACCGGGGATTTCTTCGCCGCCCTGAACCGGACCGGGCGGAGCATCGAGAACCCGCCGATCACCGCGGCGGCGTTGGGCAGGCTGCTCGACCTGATGGCCGATGGCACGATCAACGGCAAGATCGCCAAGGAAGTGTTCGAGGCGATGCTGGACTCCGGCGAGGACCCGGCGGCGATTGTCGATGCGCGCGGATTGCGCCAGGTGACCGACACCTCGGCCATCGACGCCGCGGTGGACGCGGTGCTGGCGGCCAACCCGGAGAAGGTCGCGGAATACAAATCCGGCAAGGACAAGCTGTTCGGCTTCTTCGTCGGCAACGTGATGAAGGCGATGGCGGGGAAGGGCAATCCGGCGCTGGTCAATGCGGCGTTGAAGCAGCGGTTGGGATAGGAAGAAAGCGGTTCTTTTTTGAAAAAAAGAACCAAAAAACTTCAATCACATGAGAGCATGGCCGGCGTTTCGGCGCGGGTGCCCGTCATGAAGTCTTTTTGCTTCTTTTTCTTCAGAAAAAGAAGACCTTCCTTGCTTGCGTCCCGCGCTCAGAAATCCAGGTCGGCATAGTGGGCCGGGGTGGTCATGCCCGGCACGCGATCGCTCAGCAGGGCGCGGAAGCTGGGGCGGGATTTCATGCGCGCGTACCATTCCCGCGCCGCCGGGCTGCGTGCCCAGTCCACGTCGCCGGTGAAGTCCAGCACCGACAGATGCGCCGCGGCGCTGAAATCGGCCAATGAGATCGTCGTCCCGGCCAGATAGCGCCGGTGCTCGGCCAGCCAGCCGAGGTAATCCAGATGCGGCTTCAGGCTGGCATAGCCGAAGCGGAGCAGGGCGGCATCGGGTTCGCCGCGATTGGCCATGCGCTTGAGGTATTTCTCGCCGGTCAGGTTGCGGGTCACCTCGGCATTGAATTTCTCGTCGAACCAGGCCAGCAGGCGGCGCACCTCCACCCGTTCGGCCAGCGTGGTGCCCATCAGCGGCGTGTCGGGATACGCCTCCTCGAGGTATTCGCAGATCACGCCGGAATTCGGCACGGCCAGGCCGTTGTCCTCCAGCAGGGTGGGCACGGTTCCGGCGGGGTTCAGGTCGAGGTAGTCCTCGCGCTGCTCCCACACTTTTTCCAGCCGCAGCTCGAACGGCAGCTTCTTCTCGGCCAGCACCAGGCGCACCTTGCGACAGGCGGCGGATAGCGGGAGGTGGTACAGGTAGCGCATGGGGGGCTTATCGCACCGCCCAGCGGCATCGCCAACCATGGGCGCCTTCCCGCGTGCATCGCGGCGGGAACATGCCATACTGGCCGCCAACCGGGCCGTGGCGCGCGGGTTCGATACCGAGGGAGGTTGCATGAAACGTCGTCATTTCCTGGCCGGTGCCGGCGCGCTTGCGGGCGGGCGGAGCCTGGGCCAACCCGCCCTGGCGCAACCGGCGGTCGGCGGGCAGGCGCGCAAGCTGGTGTTCGTGCCAACCACCAACCCACCGAGCTACGACCCCGTCTGGACCACCGCCCAGGCCACCCGCAACGTGGCCGCGATGATCTACGAGACGCTGTACGGCCGCGACAAGGCGCTGAACGCGCATCCGCAGATGGTGGACGGCCATCTGGTGGAGGATGGCGGCAAGCGCTGGACGATGAAGCTGCGCGACGGGCTGCGCTTCCACGACGGCACCCCGGTGCTGGCGCGCGACTGCGTGGCCTCGGTCAAGCGCTGGATGGTGCGCGACGCGATTGGCGCCACCATCACGGCCCGGCTGGACGCGCTGGAGGCCACCGACGACAAGACCATGGTCTGGCGCCTGAACAAGCCCTTCGCCTTCCTGCCCAACGCCCTGGCAAAGACCCAGTCGACCTGCGTGATCATGCCCGAGCGGCTGGCCGGCGATCCGTTCAAGCAGGCCGCCGAGGCGATCGGCAGCGGCCCGTACCGCTGGGTCGCCGACGAATTCATCAGCGGCAGCCGTGCGGTCTTCGCCCGCAACGACGCCTATGTCCCGCGGCCGGAGCCGGTGGACTTCGCCTCCGGCGGCTACCACGCGAATTTCGACCGGGTGGAATGGCGCGTCATCCCCGATGCCGCCACCGCCGCCGCCGCCCTGGCCACCGGCGAGGTGGACTGGATCGACGTGCCGCTGCCCGACCTGTTGCCGATGCTGCGCCGTGCGCCCGGGGTCACGGTGGGCCGGCTGGACACCCACGGCATCTTCCCCGCACTGCGCCCCAATTTCCTGCAGGGTCCCACCGCCAATGCCGTGGTCCGCCGCGCCATGCTGGCCGCGATCGACCAGACCGACATGATGATCGCGGTGATGGGCGAGGACCGCAGCGGCTGGCGCGCGCCGGTCGGCTTCTTCGTGCCGGGCACCGAAAGCGCCAGCGAGGTCGGCATGGAAGCCGTGCGCAACCGGCCGGGGCCGGACGCCATCAAGGCGATGCTGAAGGCCGGCGGCTATAACGGCGAGCGCATCGCCTTCATGCACCCCACCGATCCCGCGGCCTATTCCGCCATGTGCCAGGTTGCGATCGCCGCCTTCCGCCGCATCGGGCTGAACATCGACGAGCAGGTGACCGACTGGAGCACGGTCAGCCAGCGCCGCAACAGCAAGGAACCGCTGGACAAGGGCGGCTGGTCGCTGTTCCCCTCCGGCTTCCCGGCGGTGGATTACGGCAACCCCATGCTGGCCGGCAGCATGCGCGGCAATGGCACCGCCGCCTGGGTCGGCTGGCCCGACAGCCCGAAGCTGGAGGCGCTGCGCGATGCCTGGATCGACAGCACCGACCGCGCCGAGCAGAAGCGCATCTCCGAGCAGTTGCAGCAGGAGTGCTTCAACTTCGTGCCCTACATCCCGCTGGGCCAGTATCTTCCGTCCAGCGCCTGGCGCAGCAACATCGCCGGCCTGTTGGCGGGCCCGATGCCGGTGTTCTGGAATGCGCGCCGGGTGTGACGGCGCCGCCTCGACGACGTCCGCGTTCAATCCTGGAGGTCCGACCATGAAACGCCGCAGTTTTCTTGCCGCAGGTGCCGCCGCCCTGACCTCCGGCCGCGCCGCGGCGCAGTCCGCGCCGGCGGCGGGCGGGCAGGCCAAGACCCTGATCTATGTGCCGCAGGCCAACCTGGCCAGCCTGGACCCGGTCTGGACCACCGCCCTGGTCACCCGCAACCATGCCCACCTGCTGTGGGAAACGCTGTACGGCCGCGACGAGAAACTGGACGCCAAGCCGCAGATGCTGGAGGGCCATCTGGTGGAGGATGGCGGGCTGCGCTGGACGATGAAGCTGCGCGAGGGGCTGGGTTTCCATGACGGCACGCCGGTGCTGGCGCGCGACTGCGTGGCCTCGATCCGCCGCTGGATGAAGCGCGACCCGATCGGCCAGACCATCGAGGCGCGGATGGATGAACTGCTCGCCACCGATGATCGCACGCTGGTCTTCCGGCTGAAGAAGCCGTTCTCGGCGCTGCCCTATGCCCTGGCCCGCACCCAGCCCTCGCCGGTGATCATGCCCGAGCGGCTGGCGCTGACCGATCCCTACAAGCAGGTGCCCGAGATCATCGGCAGCGGGCCGTTCCGCTGGGTGGCCGACGAGTACGTGGCCGGCAACCGGGCGGTCTATGCCAGGAACGACAAGTACAATCCGCGCCCGGAGCCCGCCAGTTTCTGCGCCGGGGGCTATCGCGTGCATGTCGATCGGGTGGAGTGGCGGATCATTCCCGATGCCGCCACCGCGGCCAACGCGCTGGTCAATGGCGAGATCGACTGGCTGGATGCGCCGCTGCCCGACCTGTTGCCGATGCTGCGCAAGTCCGAGGGCGTGCGGGTGGAGCCGGTCGATATCTACGGCACGCTCGGCGCCATCCGCATGAACCAGCTCCAGGGGCCCACCACCAACCCCGCCGTGCGCCGCGCCATGCTGATGGCGGTCGACACCGTGGAGGTGATGACGGCGGTGATGGGCGACGACAAGAGCCTGTTCAAGGCGCCGGTGGGCTTCTTCCTGCCCGGCACGCCCAGCTTCAACGACGCTGGCATGGAGGTGATGACGAAACGCCACAGCGCGGCCGAGATTCGCGAAGTGCTGAAGGCCGGCGGCTATAACGGCGAGCGCATCGTCTATCTGCACCCCACCGACCAGACCTTCTACGACGCGATGAGCCATGTCTGCGTGGCCGCCTGGCAGAAGGTCGGGCTGAACATCGACGCGATCAATACCGACTGGGGCACCGTGGTGCAGCGCCGCACCAGCCGCGAGCCGCTGGAGAAGGGCGGCTGGAGCGCGTTCCCCTCCGGCTTCCCGGCCGGCGAGTACCGCGACCCGATCTTCGCCACCAACCTGCGCGGCAACGGGCTGAAGGCCTGGTTCGGCTGGCCCGACGACCCCGTGGTGGAGGGCATGCGCGACCGCTGGATGGACAGCACCGATCCCGCCGAGCAGAAGCGGCTGGATCGCGAGATCCAGGCCCGCAGCTTCGAGACGGTGCCGTTCATCCCGCTGGGCCAGTACATGCCGCCGGCCGGCACCCGCAAGAGCCTGACCGGCATCCTGAAGGGCGCGGTGCCGGTGTTCTGGAACGTGCGGAAGGGGTAGCGGCGCCTAAGGCGTGATCGCCACCTTCAGCACGCCGTCGCGCTGGTTGCTGAACAGCTCGTACGCCGCCTCGATGTCGTCGAGGCGGAAGCGGTGGGTGACCATCGGCTTGAGGTCCAGGCGGCCGGCGCGGATCACCTCCATCAACCGGCGCATCCGCTCCTTGCCGCCGGGGCACAGCGTGGTGACGATCCGGTGGTCGCCCAGCCCGGCGGAGAAGGCGTCCAGCGGGATGCGCAGGTCGGTCGAATAGACGCCCAGGCTGGACAGCGTGCCGCCGGGGCGCAGCACGCGCAGCGCCGCCTCGAAGGTCCCCTGGGTGCCCAGCGCCTCGATCGCCACGTCCACCCCGCGCCCATCGGTCAGGCGCATGATCTCCTCCACCGGATCGGCGGCGTGGTAGTCGATGGTGATGTCGGCGCCGACCGCGCGTGACATCGACAGGCGCTTGGCGATGCCGTCCACGCCGATCACCGTGGTCGCCCCCATCAGCTTCGCCCCGGCACTGGCGCACAGGCCGATCGGCCCCTGGGCGAACACCGCCACCGAGTCGCCCAGGCGGACGCCGCCGCTTTCCGCCCCCGAGAAGCCGGTGGACATGATGTCCGGGCACATCAGCACCTGCTCGTCGGTCAGGTCATCCGGCACCACGGCCAGGTTGGTCATGGCATCAGGCACCAGCACGTATTCCGCCTGGGTGCCATCGATGGTGTTGCCGAAGCGCCAGCCGCCCATCGCCTTGAAACCGTGCTTGCCGTGGCCGCCATCCTGCGACAGGCAGCCGCACAGGCAGGCGTTCGAGTAGCCCGACGGCGTGATGGCACCGGCGATCACCCGCTGGCCCTCGCGATAGCCCTGCACCGCCGAGCCGAGCTTCTCGATCACGCCGACCGGCTCGTGGCCGATGGTCAGGCCGCGGGCGACCGGATACTCGCCCTTGAGGATGTGCACGTCGGTGCCGCAGATCGTGGTGGTGGTGATGCGCATCAGGGCATCCAGCGGCCCCGGCTGCGGGATCGGCTTCTCATCCAGCACGATGCGGCCGGGTTCGACGAAGATGGCAGCCTTCATGCGCGTGGCCATGGCGGTGTCCTCCTGGTTGCGCCGAGGTGGCGAGTAACGCCACGTATCGGCCGCGGCCGCCATGATCGAGATCAACCGGCGGGCAGATGCTGTTGACCCGCCCGCCGGCCGCCGCCACGCTGGCGGCAATGAAACCCCCGGTCTGGCTGCTCGCGCTGGGTGCCACGCTGCTGGCGCAGTCCACCTCCTCGTTCATGGGCCAGTGCCTGCCGGTGGTGGCGCCGCTGCTGACCGCCTCGGCCGGGCTCGCGCCTGAGCGGATCGGCAATCTGTCCTCGCTGGTGTCGTTGGGCACCATCGTGTTCCTGGCCTTCGGCAGCCCGGTGCTGGCGCGGCTGGGCCCGGTGGGGGCGCTGAATGCGGGGGCCGGGTTTGCCGTCGTCGGGCTGGCGGTGGCCGCCCTGGGCAGTTGGCCGGCGCTGGTGGCCGGCGCGCTGCTGCTGGGGATCGGCTATGGGCCGACGCCGCCGGCGGGCAGCCGCATCCTGCAGGCGACCGCGCCCAAGGGGCACCGCTCGCTGATCTTCTCCATCAAGCAGGCCGGTGCGCCGCTGGGGGGCGCGTTGGCCGGGCTGGTGATCGCGCCGGCCGCCGCGCGGTTCGGCTGGCCGACGGCGCTGTTGATCGCGATGGCCGCCGGCGTGGTGACGGCGCTGGCGATCCGGCCGCTGCGCCGCACGCTGGACGCCGAGCGCGATCCCGCCCGCTCGCTGCACCCGCGCGCGGTGTTCCGCCTGGCCACGCTGCGGGCGCCGTTCGCGGCGATCGGGCGCGCGCCGGGGCTGCTGACGCTGACCGCGCTGGCGTTCTCGTTCTCGGTGGTGCAGGGCGCGCTGTTCAGCTTTTCGGTGACCTACCTGACGCAGCAGGGCCACGCGCTGGCCGCCGCCGGCTTCGCCTATGCCTGCCTGCAAGGTGCCGGCGTGGTGGCGCGGGTGGCGCTGGGCTGGCTGGCCGACCGCACCGGGCGGCCGGCGGCCAACCTGACCGCCCAGGCCTATCTCGCCGCCGCCGCGATCGCCGCCTATGGCCTGTTGCCGGCCGGGGCGCCGTTCGCGCTGGTGGTGGCGCTGGCCACGGCGGCGGGGTTCTTCGGTGCCTCGTGGAACGGCATCTACCTGGCCGAGATCGCCCGCCTCGCGCCCCCCGATGCGGTGGCCGACGCCACCAGCGGCTCGACCATGCTGACCTTCCTCGGCTACGTGCTCGGCCCGTCGGCCTTCGCCGTCGCGGTGCCGCATCTGGGCTGGCAGGTCCCGTTCATGCTGTGCGGGGTGCAACTGGCGGGAATGGCGCTGGTGCAGACGGTGCTGCTGCTGCGGCGGCGGGGCGCGACGGGTCAGGATGGGGTGAGGTAAGGCGGGCTGAGGTGAGGTGGGGCGCGGTGTTGCGATCGCCGCCGCGCGCCCGATATATCGAGCGCACCCCGTGACAGGAGGTCCCGCCGCGATGCCCGAGACCACCACCACGCCGATCGCGGTCGTCAAGCCGAAGACCGAGCGGCCGAAGCTGCACAAGGTGATCCTGCTGAACGACGACTACACCCCGCGCGAGTTCGTGGTGCGGGTGCTGAAGGGCGAGTTCGGCATGAACGAGGGCACCGCGAGCCGGGTGATGCTGACGGCGCACCAGCGCGGAGCCTGCGTGGTGGCGGTGTTCACCAGGGATGTGGCGGAGTCCAAGGCGACGCGGGCAACGGATGCCGGGCGCGCGGCCGGGCACCCGCTGACGTTCACGACGGAGCCCGAGGAGTAGCGACGCCCCGCCCCGACAGGCGCCGTAACTCCGCCGTGTACAGGTAGGCTTTCGCCCGATCGCGGAAGGCGTCGATGCATTGCTGCGCCTCTGCGGCATCGCGGAATTTCGGCAGAGGGATGTTCTCGACCGAGTTGCAGGCCAGCGCGCCGCAGCAGACGGTGCCCATCGCCTGCGTCAGGAGGATCGCGGAATCGCGGAAGATGTTGCCCATGTGGCGCGAGCGGTCGCAGACGCCGCCGCGGACCGCGCCGTCCTCTTCCACGAACAGCACGTTCGTGCCGCTGCAACAGTGGAACCCCAGGTACCGCGGCGTATGCATGCGTGCCAGCATCGGCAGCGATTCCGCGGCGGGGAGGCGTTCCCGCCGGTTGTTGCGCAACACGTCCACCGCGCTGGCGATGCGGGTGTAGAAGGGCGTGCCCAGATGCGGCGGCATCGGTATGGCGTCGAAGGCGCGGCGCGAAGCCTCGACCCATTCGACGTCGTCCGGTGTACAGGCCTGGCCCATCCCTCCGTCGCGGCGATAGGGGTAGTTGATGCTGATGAAGAACGGGACTTCGGCGCGCAGGGCCAGCAGTTCATTCAGGCAGTTGCGGGCATGTTCGCGTCGGGCGGGGTCGAACATGAAGCTGACGCCAACCGACATGCCACCGCGGGCGGTGATCTCGACCGCCTGGAGGAATTTGCGGAAATTTGCGGCTTCGAGATGCAGGGAGAAGATCACCAGGAACGGATACCGGCCGGTGCGCGCGACCATCTCCTCATAGAAGCGGGTCGAGCGGGTGCCGTTCGTGTACATGCGCAGCGACACCGGTGCCTGGGCGGCGACGAAAAAGTCCAGCAGGTCGTTGAAATGCGGATGCAGCGTGGGCTCGCCGCCGTACAGCGTGATCTGATAGCCGGGACGACCCATGCGCAGAAGGGTCCTGGCGCCGCGCAACAGCTGTTCGCGTGAACTGTATTCCGCGCCACGGGGCGACTTGTAGTAGACGCAGTAGGAGCAACTGAACTGGCATGCCTTGGTGATGGCCCAAAGAACACTCAATACATCGCGCTGCGGCGAGGTATGGTCGCCGATCGCGATGATGTCACGCTCCTGGATCGCCCCCATGCCTGCCTCCGGGATTCCGTCGATGCTATGGCGTTCGGCCTGCCCATGCCAAGCCGGGTTGCGGCAGAGCCGGGCGTCGCGCCGCTCGAAATAACCCTGGACGATGTAATGCTGCGTGCCGCTGGCAAGCTGTCCCGCCTGCACGGCGGCGGCGACGTCGGGGTATTTGGCCAGATAGTGGCGCTCGTCGACACTGCCGGTGATTCTCAGTTTCTGAACATGCAACTGGTAGTCGCGAAGGGGGAGAATGGCGAAGGCGTGCTCATCGTCGTGGTCAAGCACCGCGGCGACATCCGGTGCCGGGACCGGCAATGTGCGCGCGGCGAATTGGATGAAGTCACGATAGCGCAGGACGACGAATTCCGCTTCCGCCCCGACCGACAGGATTTCGACGACGCGCGGCAACTCGGCGACGGTGAGCGCCGCTGGTGCCGCGTCCGCTTGCGTCGCGGGAGGGACCGATTTCATGCTTTTCGGCGGACAGATACCCATGGCTACCCCAAAGCGCTTGGCCGGTGATTCCAGCGCGAAAAGCGGCTCAGCGCCAGGAGGCCAGGTAGAAGCGCGGCAGTTCGTCGGGGAATGCCCTGAAGACTAGGGCGCGACTGAGGCCGTAGGTGGTGACATAGGTGTTCAGCGGCACCATGTAGGCCTGCTCGCTGATCAGGCGGATGGCCTGGCTGTAGAACTTGCGGCGCTCGTTCGGGTTGATGCTGGCGCCGCCCTGCGCGATCAGCGCGGCCAGGGCGGGATCGCGGGCGTAGTCGCTGCCGCCGCCGCTGAAGAATTGCGGCAGGAAGGCCGAGACGTCGTTGATGGAATAGCTGCCCCAGGCGAACTGGCCGATCGGCACGTCGCCGTCCAGCGTCATCCGCACTGCGCTGGCCACCGGCAACTGGGTGATCCGGGCATGGATGCCCACCGCCTTGAGGTAGCCATGGATCGCGGCCGCCCATTGCGGCAGGGCATAGGTGACCAGCTCGGTGTCGAAGCCGTCCTTGTAGCCGGCCTCGGCCAGCAGGGTGCGGGCGCGGTCGGGGTTGTAGTCGTAGCGCACCGCGGCGGCCGGGTCGCAGCCGAACTGGGTCGGGTAGCACGCCGCCTCCGGCACCCGGGAGCCATCCTGCACCACCTGGCGCACGAAGGCCTGGCGGTCGATGGCATGGAAGATCGCCTGGCGCACCTTCTGGCGGGTCAGGGGGTTGTCGATCCCGGTGCGGCCGGCGGCGTCCAGCGTGAGGTAGCCGACCCGCATGCTCTCGGCGCGCAGGGCCTGGAGATTGGCGGTGCGGGCAATCACCTCGCCCTGTTCGGCCGGGAAGTTCCAGATCCAGTCGGCGTCGCCGGCCAGCAGGGCGTCGAGCTCGCTGCGGGCGTCGGCCACCTGGTCGATGCGCAGCCGGGCAATGGCGGGGCGCCCCTTGGGGCTGTCGGGATAGTAGCCGACATAGCGTTCCAACAGGATCCGGCGCAGCCCGCCATCCTGCGCGGCCAGGCGATAGGGGCCGGCGCCGATCGGGGCGGCTGCGAAGGCTGCCGCACCCTGGGCCTCGCGCGCCGCGCGCGGCCAGATCGGCAGCACCATGGCGACGTATTCCATTGCCGCCGGAAACACCCGCTTGAGCTTCAGGCGCACGCGGTGGCTGTCCACCACCTCGGCCCCGGCCAGCCAGGCGTAGTTGCTGGGCACCGACACGGCGGGGTCGGCCAGCACCGTGGCCACGGTATAGGCCACGTCCTCGGCGGTGAACGGGCTGCCATCGTGGAAGGTCACGCCGCGGCGCAGCTCGAATTCCAGCGTGGTGGTGTCCACGTAGCGCCAGGAGGTGGCGAGCAGCGGCTTGAGGGTGAAGCTCTCGGGGTCGCGATGCACCAGCCCGTCGAACAGGTGGTGGGCCAGGATCAGGCCCGAGCGTTGCTGGTTGTAGTAGGGGTCCAGGGTGGCCACCGCGTCGCGCCAGGCGATGCGCAGCGTGTCGGCGGCCTTCTGGGCGTGCGCCGGGGCAGCGGGGAGCGGACCGGCGGCGAGACCCGCCGCGGCCAGCACCACCGCCCCGAATCTGGCGAACCCGCCGCGCATCCGCGCCCTCCCGATCCCGGCTGCCCAGGGTATGGGCCGGCCGGCCGGCGGGCAAGCGGCGCCGCGCGCATTGTCGGCGGGCGCGTCCGCCATCCGGTCTTCCGTCCAGGCGCAACAGGCTGCCGCGCGGGCTGCCGCGTGATGCGACAAGCGCACCACGCCAGCCCCCCGAAAATGCCGCCTTAGCTGCGGGTCGCCGGCGGAGTGGTGGTGCGGCCGCGGCGGGGCTTGGTGGCGGCGGTCTTGCGGCCATGCGCCGGCTTCTTCGCCCGGCGTGCAGTGGCCGCCTCGGCGGTGGCGGCGGCGGCGAGCGGCAGCGCGAGGCCCAGGGCGGCGAAGAAACTGCGGCGGGAGAACATCGGCGGAACTCCAGGTCTGACCGCGCCGTACCCCGATCCGATGATCAGATAGTGCGCGAACTCGCGACCATATATTACTAAGAAGTCATATAAACCAAGTTCTGACGCGTCGCAAGAGCGAACGTTCGCCGACCAGCATGCGGCTACAGCAGGCCCAGATCCTCCAGCGCGCGGCGCAGCGCCGGTGGCAGCGCGTCGCTGCCTTCGGCGTCGTGCCCGGCCAGCAGGTCGGGCGGGGCGGCCGCGGGGTCGAGATAGCGCCAGCCCTGGAATGGCCGCGTGGTGCGCGCCGCCACCGCCACCAGGGCGGGGTCGAAGATCAGCCCGGCGCATTTCGAGCCGTCCTCCCAGTGGTCGGCGATGATATCGACCACCCGCTGGCGCACCACGGTGGCGCCGGCGATCACCCAGTACAGCGAGCCGCCATCGATGATCTCGGCGGCGCGGCGCGGAAAGCTGCGGGTGCGGTGGCGCAGCACCTCGCCGCGGGCCAGGTGAGCCTGCTGGTGGGCGCGCAGGTCGGCAATGTCGCGGATGCCGACGCACAGCTTGGTCATGTGCAGCATCAGTCCGGCACGCGCAGCCGGGCCGGGCGATCGCCGGGCGACCACTGGACCTGGAAAGCTTCGACCTCGGTGATCTTCATGGCCGCGACTCCTGCCCTGGTGGGATGAGTTTGGGGCGGAGGGCAGGTGGGCTCAAGAAGGGAAGGAAGGATTGTTCTTTTTTGAAAAAAAGAACCAAAAAACTTTTATCCATTGGAACAGAAGATCCAAAAGGCGGTGATGCTATCGGCAGGTTATGAACATAGTAGGGTAATTCTTAATGAATGAAGTTTTTTTGCTTCTTTTTGTTCACAAAAAGAAGTCTTTCTTCTCGCCTATCCGATGAATCACCAACCATCCCCCGATCCACCCGCCTGGCGTTTGCGAGCGCCGCGGCATCATTTGGCACGGCGCCCGCGACTGGGTTAGCGTTGGCGCTCCGGGGTACCAGGAGAGACCGATGCCAGTCACCCAGGGGCGCATTGTCTGCATTGTCAACCGGCTGGCGGGCAGGCGGCGATGAACGCCCCGGTTCTGCCTGCCAGCACCGCCACCCGGCCGGCGACACCGCTGCTGGACCGGGTTCGCGTGCCGGCGGATCTGCGCAATTTCTCGGCCGAGCAGCTGCGCCAGCTGGCCGATGAGCTGCGCGCGGAGACCATCGACGCGGTCTCCACCACCGGCGGGCATCTTGGCGCTTCGCTGGGCGTGGTGGAGCTGACGGTGGCGATCCATGCCATTTTCGACACGCCGACCGACCGGCTGATCTGGGATGTCGGCCACCAGTGCTATCCGCACAAGATCCTGACCGGCCGGCGCGAGCGCATCCGCACGCTGCGCATGGGCGGCGGGCTGTCCGGCTTCACGCGGCGGGCGGAGAGCGAGTACGATCCGTTCGGGGCTGCCCATTCCTCGACCTCGATCTCGGCCGGGTTGGGCATGGCGGTGGCGCGCGACCTCAAATCCGCCATTCCCGGCGCGCCGCGCGACGATCGCCACGTGGTGGCGGTGATCGGCGACGGGGCGATGAGCGCCGGCATGGCCTATGAGGCGATGAACAATGCCGGGCATTTGCGTTCGCGCCTGGTGGTGGTGCTGAACGACAACGACATGTCGATCGCGCCCCCGGTGGGGGCGATGAGTGCCTATCTGTCGCGGCTGCTGTCGTCGCAGCGGTTTCTCAGCCTGCGCGAACTGGCGGCGAAGATGGCGCGGCGGTTCCCCAAGACGCTGGAGCGCACGGCGCGGCGGGCGGAGGAATACGCCCGCGGCATCCTGACCGGCGGGACGCTGTTCGAGGAGCTGGGGTTCTATTACGTGGGGCCGATCGACGGGCACAACCTGGATCACCTGTTGCCGATCCTGCGCAATGTGCGCGAGGCGGACGATGCCGGGCCGATCCTGCTGCATGTCATCACCCAGAAGGGGCGCGGCTATGCCCCGGCCGAGGCGAGCGCCGACAAGCTGCATGCGGTGAGCAAGTTCAACGTGCTGACCGGCGAGCAGGCCAAGGCGCCGCCGGGTCCGCCGACCTATACCCGCGTCTTTGCCGACGCGCTGATCGCCGAGGCCGATGCCGATCCCACCATTGTCGCCGTCACCGCCGCGATGCCCTCCGGCACCGGGCTGGACCGCTTTGCCCGCGCCCATCCGACCCGCTGCTTCGATGTCGGCATCGCCGAGCAGCATGCGGTGACGTTCGCCGCCGGGATGGCGACCGAGGGGCTGAAGCCGTTCGTGGCGATCTATTCGACCTTCCTGCAGCGCGCCTATGACCAGGTGGTGCATGACGTGGCGATCCAGTCGCTGCCGGTGCGGTTTGCGATCGACCGGGCCGGGCTGGTGGGCAATGACGGGGCGACGCATGCCGGCAGTTTCGACATCGCCTATCTCGGCTGCCTGCCGGGCATGGTGCTGATGGCGCCGGCCGACGAGGCGGAGCTGGTCCATGCCATCGCCACCGTGGCCGGCATCGGCGACCGGCCGAGTGCGGTGCGGTTTCCGCGCGGCGATTCCACCGGGCTGGTGGAACTGCCGAAGCGCGGCGTGGCGGTGCCGATCGGGCAGGGGCGGGTGGTTCGCGAGGGCACGCGGGTGGCGCTGCTGTCGCTGGGGCCGCGGCTGGCCGATGCGCTGAAGGCGGCGGAGTTGCTGGCGGGCGAGGGGATTTCCGTCACCGTGGCCGATGCGCGGTTCGCCAAGCCGCTGGATACCGCGCTGCTGGAACGGCTGGCGCGCGCGCACGAGGTGCTGGTGACGATCGAGGAGGGCAGCGGCGGCGGGTTCGCGGCGCTGGCGATGCAGCATTTGGCGTGGAAGGGGCTGCTGGACGGGCGGCTGAAGATCCGGCCGATGACGCTGCCGGATGTGTTCATCGACCATGATGCGCCGGCCAGGCAGATCGTGGCGGCGAAGCTGACGGCGCGGGATATCGTGGCGACGGTGAAGGCGGCCCTGGGCTGACCGGCCGGCGATGAAGCAGCGCGCCGACCTTGCCCTGGTCGAGCGGGGCCTGGTGGAATCGCGGGCGCGGGCCCAGGCGTTGATCCTGGCCGGCAAGGTCTTCTCCGGCACCGCGCGGATTGCCAAGGCGGGGCAGCCGGTGGGGCCGGAGACGGCGCTGGAGGTGCGGGGGCAGGATCATCCCTGGGTGTCGCGCGGCGGGCTGAAGCTGGCGCATGGGCTGGCGCATTTCGGCCTGTCGCCGGCGGGGCTGGTGTGCCTGGATATCGGCGCCTCGACCGGCGGGTTCACCGATGTGCTGCTGGCGCATGGCGCGGTGCGGGTGCATGCGGTGGATGTCGGACATGGGCAACTGGCGTGGCGGTTGCGCAGCGATCCGCGCGTGGTGGTGCATGAGCGGACCAATGCCCGCCATCTTGTTCCCGAGGCGATCGGCGAGGCGGTTCAGGTGGTGGTCTGCGACGCCAGCTTCATCGGGCTGCGCACCGTGCTGCCGGCGGCGCTGGCGCTGTGCGAGCCCGGCGGCTGGGCGATCGCGCTGATCAAGCCGCAATTCGAGGCCGGGCCGGGCGAGGTGGGCAGCAAGGGGGTGGTGCGCGATGCCGCGGTGCATGCGCGGGTCTGCGACGGGATCGCGGCGTGGTGGGCGGGGTTGGCGGGGTGGTCGGTGCTGGGCGTGACCGACAGTCCGATCACCGGGCCGGAGGGGAACCGGGAATTCCTGATCGCGGCGCGAAAGCAGGCGTCTGGCTGACTTCGGCCAGGAGGGTCCAGACGCGGGCCGGCTCCAGCCGCGTGTCGGGGTCGTTCAGCAGGCGGTCGAGTTCGTCCAGCTTGCGGTCATGTTCGGCGTCGGTCATGGGCGGCGGCTCCAAGGACTTCCATGCCCGGCATTCCGCCTGGGAATCGTGGCGGCGCGATGGCGACGGTGTGAGGGAAGAAGGGCGTTCTTTTTTGAAAAAAAGAACCAAAAAACTTTCATTCATTAAGATGGGGTAAGTAATTCTTAAATGAATGAAGTCTTTTTGCTTCTTTTTCTTCAGAAAAAGAAGAGCCTTCCTTACCCGTCGAGGAAGGCGGCCACCGTGGGATTGCGCCGCATCGCCGCGAGCTCTTCGTCGCTTGGCAGCACCGGCTTGTCGCGCGCCTGGTTGACCATGCACAGGAAGCCCATGGGCGCGCCGGCGGTGGCGCGGAACTGGTGCCAGACCCAGGGCGGGATGGTCACCAGGTCGTTCTGCCTCACCGCGAACACCGTCTCGCCCAGCAGGCAGTGGCCCTCGCCGCGCAGGATCAGCACGGCGTGCATGTGCCCGTGCCGTTCCAGGCTGGAGTGCCCGCCGGCCGCCATCTCGAAATAGCGCAGTTCGCAGGCGAAGCCGGGGTCGTTGAACAGGGTCTGGCGGGTGATGGCGCGGAACGGGGCGGCGCCGTCCTCCTTGTACGGGTGCAGCGGCACCTCGTTCCAGCGCCAGTCGGCGAAGCGGCGGACGGTGGCTTGGGTTTCGCGGTCCATGGGGCCTACCGGGGGCTGTTGGTGGCGACGGCGCGGGTGAAGGCGGCGGTTTCGGCGGCCAGGCGCTCGCGCGCCTCCAGCAGGCTGCCGCCGATCAGCACCATCGTGTGCGGGCCGTAGAAGTCAAGAATCTCGCCGACGCGGGCCAGCGTCATGCCGCCGGCGGGCACCGGGATGGCCGGCGCCAGGCCGTGCCAGTCCTGGCGGGCGCGGGCGGCGAGATCGGCGCAGGTCTGCGGCGTGTAGCCGAAGCGGCCGCCATGGCTGGGGAAGACCACGGCATCGGCGCCGACCAGGCGGAACAGGCGGCCGATCAGCAGCGGCGGCGCGATGCGCGCGGCGCCGGCCATGCTGGGGTGGGCGAGGAAGACGAAATCCGGGTTCTCCCGCACCAGGGCCTGCATGGTGGCGAAGCCGGCGACCATCGGGGCGATCACGGCGGAGTCCAGCCCGGCGGCGCGGGCCAGGGCGAGCTGGCGGCGCATGGTCTCCAGGGTGCCGGACAGGCTGGGGGCGTAGCGCGTGGGGTGGCCGGTGCGGCGGGAGGCTTCGTGCACGGCGTCGGCGCAGGCCGGCACCCGGTCGGCGAAGCGGCCGTAGGGCTGGTCGGCCATGCCGTGGTCGTCCTTGATCCAGTCGATCCCGCCGAGGGTGAACTGGGCGGCGAGATGGGCCAGCAGGGCCACCGGTGCGCCCTGCGGCTTGAGCGCCGAGCAGGTCAGGGCGCGGGTGGCGGCGCCGAGGCGGGCGCGCATGCCGGGCTCGCCGTGGCTGGGGCCGGGGAACAGGGGCGACGGCAGCTCGACATCGTGCAGGGTGACGTCGTCGTGCAGCGAGGTGTTGCCGAACAGCATGTTCAGCAACTGGCCGGCGTCGTCGCCGATGGTGGCGGCGGCGAGGCCGATGCGGACGGTGAAGACGCCATTGCCGAGATCGGCGATGTCCTGGACCTCGCCGACCACGTCGCGCAGCACGGCGTCGTCGGTGATGGCGCCGAGCGGCATCTCCACGCTCTGTTCCACGGCGATGCCCTGGGCGCGGGCGGCGATGGTGCGGGCGTCGGCGCGGACGTGGTAGGTGGCCTGGAGGCGGGCGGGCATGATCAGAGCGAGGACAGCACCGCGGGCGCCAGGCCGGCGGCCTTGGCGGCGGGGTGGGCGGGGTTGCGGAAGCGGACCTCGCCATCCGGCGCGGCGTCGGGAACGGCCGCGCCCAGCAGTTCCAGCCGCGAGGCGCAGGTCACCGCGACCACGCCGCGCGCGGAGGGGTGGGCGAGGAACTGGCGGGTCTCGCCCTCCAGCTCCAGCCGTTCGCGCAGGGCGCGCCATTCGGTGCGGTCGGTATCCTCGATGAACATCGCCAGGATGCCGGGCCGGGTGCCGGACAGGCGCAGCGGGGCGATCGCGGCGAGGCGGCGGCGGATGGCGACGGCCACCTCGTCGGCGCGGGCGGCGCGGGCGGCGAGCACGAAGACGCCGCCGCCGGCGGTGGTCACCGACAGGTTGGCCTCGGCGCCGAATTCCCGGCGCAGCGAGCCGATCAGCCCCGGCTGGGCCACGGCATGGCCGGCAAGCTGGGCGCCGGCCAGCATCAGCGGATCGAGCCGCAGCACCGCGGCTTCGTCGTGGTCGGCGCGGCGCTGGCCGGCCAGCATGGCGCGGATGCGCGCGTGCAGGTTGGCCAGGCCGGCGGCATCGGCGCGCAGCCCCTGGGGCAGGGTCAGCTTCAGCAGGTAGCGGCCGGGATGGGCGGCCAGCCAGGTTTGCAGGTCGGGGTCCACCAGATCGACCAGATCGACCCAGGCGCCGCGCCGCACGTCGCGCCCTTCCTCGGCGGAGATGGTGTCGCAGGCGATCTCGGCGGTGCTGCCGGCGCGGGCGATCAGCAGGTCGTGCGGCGTGCCGTCCTCCAGCCCGTCATGGCGCACCGTGAAGCCGCGGAAGCGCTGCAGGGCGGCGGTGCGGAACAGGTGCAGCAGGGGGGCCAGGGTGTCGGTGCCGGCCAGTGCGGCGTGCAGGCGGGCGCGCAGGCGGGCGCGGCCGGCGGGGGACAGCGTGGCATAGGTGGCCACCGCCTCGGCCGCCATGCCGGCGACGCGGCGTTCGGCGGTGGCGGGCTGGTTGGCGGCGGGGCTGGCGGCGGAGGCCTGGCGGTCGATGGCCAGCTCCATGGCGTGGCGGTGCAGAAGGGCGCGGCCGCTGCGCTGGCCGGCGCGGGCGCGGGCGGCGATATCGGCCATGCGGCGCTGCCACAGGCGGGGGCCGCACATGGCGATGAAGGCGGCGCAGGTGGTGGGGCGCGCCGGGGGCAGGAAGGGCGCGGTCGGGTCGGGCATGGCAACCTCACTTCAGCGATGCGGCAGCCGCATCAGCCGCCCGCGGGCGATGATAGGCATGGTTGGACGGCAAGGTGCAGCCCCGCCCGCGGCGGGCCACTGCTATTTGGGGTGCGGCGGCGGCGGTGAAAGCCCCGGTGCGGATAACATATCGATATCGGAACAATTAGCTCGTGCCGCGGTCAGGCGGAGCCGGGGCTGCGGCGGGGTATTCGGCCGGGGCGGTAGTGGCGCAGCTGGGCGGGGGTGTACTTGCCGTGGCGGGGCGGTTGGCGCGGCGCCGGGCGCGGGCGCGGGCGGGGCTTGCGGGGCCGGGGCGGCAGGGCGATCGGGGCCGGGACGGCGATGCCGAGCATGCGGCAGAGCGGGCGCAGGATGCGGCCGGCGCGGGGCACGGCGGCGAGGAAGGCCTCGGCGTCCGGGCGGGCCAGGAGGTGGGCGAGCTGGCTGGCGTGGCCGCGGACGTGGTGGTCGGCGTGGCTGGCGAGCCAGGCGTGGCCGCGGGGGAAATAGGCGCGCGCGGGGGGGTCGGTGCGGGATTGGCCGGTTACGGATTGTCCGGCGCGGGAGGGGCGGAGCCTGGGCAGGGTGCCGGCCTGCCAACGGCTGTAGAGGGTCTGGAGGCGCCGGGACATGCGGCCGATGCGGGCCCAGGCTTCGGTGAGCAGGGCCTGGTGCGTGCGGTCGCGGCCGAGATGCGCGCCGATGGCGGCGCGCAGGTCGGTCAGGATGGCGCATAGGAGAGTTATGAAAATTGGCATTGAGGTTATTTTATATGTCGGAAGGGGGCGCGCCAAGGGGTTTTTTCGGGGGTGGGGGGACGGATCGGGTGTTGGGTTTGTGTCGGCCCCCCTCCGGCTCCCCCCGCCCCAGCGCGGGGGGAGGGAAGGATCGGGTGTCGGGTTTGTTTCGGCCCCCCTCCGGCTCCCCCCGCCCTAGCGCGGGGGGAGGGAAGTGAGGTGGCTTTTTGTTTGATTTTGTTCAGAAAAAGAAGAGTTTGCTTGCCTCAGTTGCGGGGCAGGCGGGGTTCGGTGGGGGCGTTCGGGTTCTGGGCGCGGTGGCGCAGGAGGTGGTCGGCGAGGACGCAGGCCAGCATCGCCTCGCCCACCGGCACGGCGCGGATGCCGACGCAGGGGTCGTGGCGGCCGCGGGTGACGATCTCGACGTCCTGGCCCTTCGTGTCCACGGTCTGGCGGGGCGCCAGGATGGAGCTGGTCGGCTTGACGGCGAAGCGGGCGACGATGGGTTGGCTGGTGGAGATGCCGCCGAGGATGCCGCCGGCGTGGTTGGAGGCGAAGGTGACCAGGCCGTCCCGCATGGTCATTTCGTCGGCGTTCGCCTCGCCGGTCAGCGCGGCGGCGGCGAAGCCGTCGCCGATTTCCACGCCCTTGACCGCGTTGATGCTCATCAGCGCGCCGGCGATGTCGGCGTCCAGCTTGCCGTAGATCGGCGCGCCGAGGCCGGGGGGCACGCCCTCGGCCACCAGCTCGATGACCGCGCCGCAGGAGCTGCCCGCCTTGCGCACGGCGGAGAGGTATTCCTCCCACTGCGCGGCGGCCACGGGGTCGGGGCAGAAGAACGGATTCTCGAACACCTGCGCCCAGTCCCAGCGGGCATGGTCGATGCGGTGCGGGCCGATCTGCACCAGCGCGCCGCGGATGGCCACGCCCTCCAGCACCTTTCGCGCCACCGCCCCGGCAGCCACCCGCATGGCGGTTTCGCGCGCGCTGGAGCGCCCGCCGCCGCGATGGTCGCGGATGCCGTATTTCAGCGCGTAGGTCAGGTCGGCATGGCCGGGGCGGAAGCGCTGGGCGATCTCGCCGTAATCCCTGGAGCGCTGGTCCACATTGTCGATCACCAGGGCGATCGGCGTGCCGGTGGTCCGCCCCTCGAACACGCCGGAGAGGATGCGCACCTGGTCCGGTTCCTGGCGCTGGGTGGTGAATTTCGACTGGCCCGGCCGGCGGCGGTCGAGCCAGGGCTGGATGTCGGCCTCGGCCAGGGCGATGCCGGGCGGGCAGCCATCGACCACGCCGCCGATGGCGGGGCCGTGGCTTTCGCCCCAGGTGGTCACCCGGAACAGGTGGCCGAAGCTGTTGTGCGACATGGGTGGGTGGCGGGCCTGTCGAAAATAAGGAAGGAAGGTGTTCTTTTTTGAAAAAAAGAACCAAAAAACTTTCGTTCGTTGGACTCCGGGTCGGCGGCACGGCGAAGGGATGAAAGTCTTTTTGCTTCTTTTTCTTCAGAAAAAGAAGGCCTTCCTTACTCGTGCTG
>JADLHF010000225.1 GCA_020848935.1 Acetobacteraceae bacterium | reverse complement strand
GGCATCGGCCCCGGTCGCTTTCGCGGCGGCGATGACGTTGTCCACGTTCAGGTAGGCGGCGGCGCCAGTGCCGGGAAGCTGGTGCGCCGTGTCGGCCACCCGCACATGCAGGCTGGCAGCGTCATCCTCGGAATGGACCGCCACGCTCGGCAGGCCGAGATCGGCCGCGGCACGGGCGATGCGGATGGCGATCTCGCCGCGATTGGCGATCAGCAGTTTCGTGAAGGTCATGGCCGTCGGGCCTTTCGTTGGCGGAGCAAGATGGGGTGGACCAAGATGGGGTGGGCCAAGATGGGGTGGGCCAAGATGGGGTGGGCCAAGATGGGGTGGGGCTGCGGGCGTCAGATCGCCTTGGAGCCGATGATCCCCGCAGATTCCAGTGCGGCGATCTCGGCAGGCGGCAGGCCGAGCACTTCGCCCAGCACCTCGGCATTGTGCTCGCCGAGGGTGGGGGTGGGGCAGACGAAGGCGGGGCGGGCGCCATCGAGGATGTAAGGCGCGCGCGGCACCACGTGGCGGCCGACATGGCGGCGCTCGGCCTCCAGCCAGAAGCCGCGCGCGACGAGATGCTTGTCGTGCAGCAGCGACGTTCCCGGCGTCACCGGGCCGGCGGCGATGCCCTGCGCCTGCAAGATGGCCGCGGCGTCGCCGGCATCGCGGCTGGCGGCCCAGGCGGCCAGGGACGCCGGCGTCGGCTCCCCGATCGCCTGCGCCAGCGCCGCCAGCTGCGCCTCGGTGGCAATGTCCACCGCCAGCCAGGCATCGGCGCCGGCACAGCGCACCGCGCCGGTCCACAGGCTGGTGGCCCGCCGGTTGCCGGTGCGCGGCGGCGCGGTGCCGGTGGCGGATTGGGCGATGATCGCATCGGCGGCCAGTTGGAACAGGCATTCCACCTGCGACAGGTCGATGCGGGTGCCCCCGGTCTCGTGCCGGCCATACAGCGCCACCAGTCCGGCGCAGGCGGCATAGATGCCGGCGATCGGGTCGCCATAGGCGGTGTGCTGCATCGCCGGCGCCCAGTGGGCCTCGCCGTGCAGCCAGGGCATGCCGGCGGCCTGCTCGGTGGTGGAACCATAGGCGCGGAAGCCCGACCACGGCCCGGCGCTGCCGAACGCGCCCATCGAGATGTAGGACAGGCGCGGGTTCACCGCGGCCAGTTCCTCCGGGCCGAGGCCAAGCTTGGTCAGCACGCCCGGCGCGTAGTTCTCGATCAGCAGGTCGGCATCCCCGGCCAGCTGCTTCAACAGGGCAACGCCCGTGGGGTGGCGCAGGTCCAGCGTGATGGCGCGCTTGTTGCGGTTCACCGCGTTGAAATTCGATTTCATCTCATAGGGCGGCGGGTCGCCCGCCTCCAGCGCGTTCCAGCCGCGCCACCAGTCGATATGGGCGCAGCCCTCCACCTTGATCACCTCGGCGCCGAGATCGGCGAAATGCCGCCCGGCGAGCGGCCCGGACCAGCCCATCGACAGGTCCAGCACACGGATGCCGGCGAGCGGTCCACTCGGGCCCTCGCCACCGGCAGGGGTGGCGCCCGCGCCACTTGAGTGCAGGCGGAACGGCATGGCCGGCCCCTCGAATCCGGATCCATTGGCGCTGTACTGTTGAAAACTGTCGCGGGCGCGCCAGTGCGGCGTGGCCAGCACCTGTTCCATGGTCGGCACCGGGGCGAGCGGCACGCGGCGGCGCTGGCCCTCCTCCAGCATCGCCAGCGCCGCCATCTTCGCCACCGCCGGCATCAGGATGTCGTCCAGCTCATCGGCCGCCGCCATGCGCAGATCGGTGGTTTCGTAGCGCGGGTCCTTCGCCAGTTCGGGCAGGCCGATCAGTCCGCACAGTTCCTGCCATTGCTGCGGGGTCAGCGCGGTGACGCCGATCCAGCCGTCCCCTGTCGGGAAGATGGTCTGCGGATAGACCGGGCCATAGCGGTTGACGCCGCGGCGCTGGCTGGCCGGCGCGCCGGCAAAGGCGCCGGGGCCGCTGTGCTCGGTCAGGCACATGAAGGCCTCGAGAATGCTGACCTCGATCCGCCGCGCCGCGTGGCCATGGCGACGGCCGATCAGGGCGGCCATCGCGGCGATGAAGCCGGTGGCGCCGCCCACCACCTGCGGCGCATGGCCCTGCGGCAGGGCGGGCGGTCCCTCGGGCGTGCCGATCGGATAGGCAACGCCCGACATCGCCTGGATGATGGCGTCGCTGCCATGCCAGCCGGCACACGGTCCCGACAGCCCGAACCAGGTCACCGCCAGCAGCGCCGGTGACCCCGAAAGCGCCGCCGCCAGGGTCTCGCCCGCCGCCACATCCGCCGGCGCCTGGCCGGCAATCACAAGATCGACCGCCAGATCTGCCCGCAGCGTGCCGGCCAGCTCCTTGCCGTGGTCCAGCCAGGTGGCATAGGCCGGGGCCGACGCACCGCCATAGGCCAGGCGGCTATTGTCCGGGTGGTGCGCCTGGATCACCCGCGCGCCATGTGCCGCGAACAGCTTGCCGCAATACCGGGTGGCAACATCGCCGGAAGCCTCGACGACGACGAGATCGGCGAGCGGTGCGGGCATGGCTCAGGGCTCCACGAGGTGACAGGCGGTGGCATGGGGGGTGCCGCGCAACTCCGGCACGGTGCTGCGGCAGGTGGCGACGGCGATCGGGCAGCGCGGATGAAAGCGGCAGCCGGAGGGCGGGTCCAGCGCGCTGGCAATCTCGCCCGCCGCGGCCGTCTCGCTCAGCACATGGTCAGGGTCCGGCTGCGGCACCGCGGCCAGCAGTGCCTGGGTATAGGGGTGGCGCGGCTCGGCGAACACCTCGCCGGTCGGCCCCGCCTCGGCCACGCGGCCGAGATAGACGACGGCGACATCGTCGGAGAAGTGCTCCACCAATGCCAGGTCGTGGGCGATGATCAGGTAGGTCAGGCCGAACTCCGCCTGGATATCGGCCAGCAGGTTCAGCACCTGCGCGCGGATCGACACGTCCAGCGCCGAGACCGGCTCGTCCAGCACCATCATCCGCGGCCGCAGCGCCAGCGCCCGGGCAATCGCGATGCGCTGGCGCTGGCCGCCGGAAAACTCGTGCGGATAGAGCCGGGCGGCGGTGGCCGGCATGCCGACGACATCGAGCACCTCGGCCACCCGCTTCGCCACCGCCGCCCGGCCGGGGTTCTCGTGCGCCAGGATCGGTTCCGAAATGATGGTGCCGACCCGCAGCCGCGGGTTGAGCGAGGCATAGGGGTCCTGGAACACCGCCATCACCTGGCGGCGATAGGCCTTCAGCGCTGCGGCGTTCATCGCTGCGACATCGGCGCCCTCGAAGCGGATGGTGCCGCCGGTCGGGCGCTCCAGTTGCAGGATCAGCTTGGCGATTGTGGTCTTGCCGCAGCCGCTTTC
>JADLHF010000224.1 GCA_020848935.1 Acetobacteraceae bacterium | reverse complement strand
TCCTCGATGGCGTGAACGCGCTGCGTGACGAGCGCGGCATGGGCGTGATCCTGATCGCGCATGCCGAGATCCGGCGCTTCGACAGCCCCGAGACCGAACCCTACGACCGCTACCAGCCGAAGCTGCATCGCAGTGCCTCCGCGCTGGTGCAGGAGCATGTCGATGCCGTGCTGTTCGCGAACTACCGCGTCAGCACGCTGAAGTCCGACGTCGGCTTCAACAAGAAGGTGGTGCGCGGCGTCAGCGGCGGCGACCGCCTGCTGCACACCGCCGAGCGCCCGGCCTTCCTCGCCAAGAACCGCTTCGGGCTGCCGGAGACACTGCCGCTCGACTGGCAGGCCCTTGCGGCCGGCATCCCCTTCTACGCGACGCCGCCCGGCGCCGCACCCACCTCCACCACCGCAGCCCGGAGCTGATCCATGGCGTCCCTGAACGGAACTTTCGACGCGACCGAGGTCGCCCCCGCCGTCCCGCTCGAGATGCTGCCGCCCGGCAAGTATCTCGCGCATCTGATCGAGAGCGAGATGCTGCCGACCAAGGCCGGCGACGGCCAGTACCTGAAGCTGGTGTTCGAGGTGCTGGAAGGCCCCTCCGCCCGCCGCAAGATTTTCGACCAGCTGAACCTGGTGAACCGCAACGAGCAGACGGTCGAGATCGCGCAGCGGACGCTGTCGGCCATCTGCCATGCGGTCGGCCAGGTGCACGTCAGCGACAGCGAGCAGCTGCACTTCAAGCCGCTGGTCGTGACGCTGAGGGTCGAGCCGGCCGGCCCCGACAAGCACGGGGTGCACCGTGAGGCACGGAACAAGGTGGCCGGCTACGCCGCGGCTTCGGCCGGCGCAACCAGCAGCAGCGCCCCGCGCCCTGCGACCGCTGCGTCCCGCCCGGCCCCTGCCGCGCCGCCTCCTGCTGCGCGCACCGGTGCCGCCGCCACGCCGCCTTGGCGCCGCAACGGCTGACGACATCGCCGGCGGCACCACCCGCCAGCCTCCCCTTCATCTCCGCGGGACCAGCCATGGCCACCCTTCCACCGCCGTCGAGCCCCACCGTCTCGGCCATCTACGCTGCCTACGAGTCTGCCGCAGATGCCGGCTATCGCGCGCATCTCGGGGCCTCCCTCATTGGCGGCGAATGCGAGCGGGCAATCTGGTACAGCTTCCGCTGGGCAACACGGGCACGGCACACCGGCCGGCTGCTGCGGTTGTTCGAGACGGGCCATCTGGCGGAGGCACGGTTCGTCGCCGACCTGCGGCGCATCGGCGTGACGGTGCTGGACGTCGACCCCGCGACTGGGCGGCAATGGACGCTCAGGGACGCGGGCGGCCACTTCGGCGGCAGCATGGATGCGGTCGCCAAGGGCTTCCCCGAGGCACCCCAGACCTGGCACGTCTGCGAATTCAAGACGCACAGCGCCAAGTCCTTCGCTGCGCTGACGGCCGAGGGAGTCGAGAAATCCAAGCCGCTGCACTGGGCGCAGATGCAAGCCTACATGCAGCTTGCCGGCCTCGACCGCGCCTTCTACCTGGCGGTCTGCAAGGACACCGACGCGCTCTACCAGGAGCGCACCCGCCACGATCCCGGGGCCGGGCTGCGCATTCTGGCGAAGGCGGCGCGCATCATCGGTGCGACCCGGCCGCCGGCCCGCATCAGCCAGGACCCGGCCTGGTGGCAGTGTCGCCGCTGCGATCACCACGCCGTCTGCCATGGCGGCGCCGCACCCGAGCGGCATTGCCGGTCGTGCCTGCACGCATCGCCTGTGCAGGGCGGGGACTGGCACTGCGCGCGACACGCCGCGCCGCTGGATCGGCGCATGCAGGAGGCCGGCTGCGCCGCGCACCTCTATCTGCCCGATTTCGTCGCCGCGGAGCAGATCGATGCCGGGGAGGATTGGGTCAGCTATCGGCTGGCGGATGGGACCGAATGGCGCGATGGCGTGCCCGCCGCGGTGGCACCCGCTGTGGTGTCGCACGGCCCCTGCAATCGCTGCGGTGGGAACGCCTATGTCGTGCGGCCAGGCAAGGGGCCCCATGCCTTCGGGCTGACCTGCACCAGCTGTGGCAGCGCGGGCCGCTGGCTCGGCAAAGCCGCAGCCGCGGCGGCGGGAATTGCAGCATGACCCTGTCGCTCCGACCCTACCAGCGCGCCGCCATCGAGGCGCTCTACGACTACTTCGCGGGCAACACCGGAAATCCCCTGGTGGTGATGCCGACCGGGACGGGCAAGAGCCTGTGCATCGCCGGATTCACCCGCGAGGCCATCGCCGCCTATGGCGACACCCGTGTCCTTGTCCTCACCCACGTCAAGGAACTCATCCAGCAGAACTTCATGGCGCTGCTTCGCGCCTGGCCCGAGGCGCCGGCCGGCATCTACTCCGCCGGACTCTCCCGGCGCGACATCCGCGCGCAGATCCTGTTCGCCGGCATCCAGTCGATCCATCGCCACGCGCGGCAGGTGCAGCACTGCGACCTGGTGCTGATCGACGAGGCGCATCTCCTCGGCCGCAGCGACAGCGGCATGTATCGGTCCTTCCTGAAGGAGCTCAACGAGGTCAATGCCGGCCTGCTCAAGGTCGTGGGCTTCACCGCCACGCCGTATCGGCTCGACAGCGGCATGCTCCACGAGGGTTCTGACCGGCTGTTCACCGACATCGCCTTCCAGGTGCCGGTGCTGGAGATGATCCAGCAGGGCTATCTCTGCCCCGTCGTCCCGAAGCAGACCACGACGCAGCTCGACGTCGGCGGTGTCGGCACCCGCGGCGGCGAGTTCATCGCCAAGGATCTCGAGGCCGCCGTGGACCGCGACGAGGTGACCCAGGCTGCGGTCGTCGAAATTGTCCAGCACGGGCAGGGCCGCGGCTCCTGGCTGGTGTTCTGCTCCGGCGTCGCCCACGCGCGCCACGTCAGGGACGCCGTCCGGGAGCACGGCATTTCCGCAGAGACCGTGACCGGCGAGACGCCAGCGCCCGAACGTGACGGCATCCTATCTGCTTTCAAGGCGGGCCGACTCCGCTGTGTCACCAACGCCAACGTGCTCACCACCGGGTTCGACGCGCCTGGGGTGGACCTGATCGCCTTGCTGCGCCCCACCAAGAGCGTCGGCCTCTACGTGCAGATGGTCGGCCGCGGCACACGCCTCGCCGAGGGCAAGGATGATTGCCTGGTGCTGGACTTCGCCGGCAACACGGCGCGGCACGGTCCCATCGACACCGTGGATGGCCGCAAGAAGGAGCCGGCCGGCGACGGCGAGGCGCCGATCAAGGTCTGCCCGGAATGCCAGACCATCAACCACGCCGCAGTGCGCCACTGCATCGCGTGCGACTACGAGTTCCCACCGCCGGCGGTGAAGGTCGCGCCGCAGGCGGCATCCAACGCGCTGCTCTCGACGCAGCTCCAGGCCAGCTGGTGCGACGTCACCGGCGTCACCTATGCGCGTCACGAGAAGCCCGGCAAGCCGGCCTCGCTCCGCGTCACCTACGAATGCGGGCTGGCGCGGCACAGCGAGTGGGTCTGCTTCGAGCACAGCGGATTTCCGCGCGACAAGGCGGTCGGCTGGTGGCGCCGCCGCGGCGGCAACCTGCCTCCACCCGCGACCGTGGACGAGGCCCTGCAGCAGCTCGGCCATCTCCGCCGCCCGATCGCGATCCAGGTCCGGCCGGCAGGCCAGTACACCGAGATCGCTGCCGCGCGGTTCATGTGAGATGCGCCGCCTGTCGCCTCCGCACCGCGCGCGGCTTCGGCTGGTTCGATCCGCGCTCGCTGACCAGCCAGCCGCTGGCCGCCTGCTCCATGCGCTGCATGAACGCGCTCTGCCGGAGATGGGGCGTGGTTGATCCGGACGAGCACGAGATTGCCGCCATCGCCGCCGCCAGCCCGATGGCCGGGGAATACCTGGAGAGCATCGGCAAGACCGATCTCGCCGTACTGACCGAGTCCGAGTGGCTGACGCTGCTGGAGGTGATCATCACCGCCTACCAGGACGAGCTGGCGCGCCAGCTGGACGCTGGCCAGCACGCGGCACCACGTCTGCCGGGTTCCCGCCGATGAGCGTGCCAGGCTTCATGGCCGATTACGGCGAGCGCCTGGTCGACAACGGCTACTCGGTCATCCCGATCATGCCGGGCAGCAAGGTGCCGGGCCAGTTCCGCAGCGGGGAATGGTCGCCCTATCCCGACTGGACCCGGCATTGCGACCGGCCGACGAAACCCTTCGAGGTCGATATCTGGCGGCGCTGGCCCGGCTGCGGCGTCGGCATCGCGGCCGGCGCCGTGGTCGGCATCGACATCGACATCCTGGACGGGGCACTGGCGATCCAGCTCGCCGAGCTCGCCACGTCAATGCTCGGCGACACGCCCTGCCTGCGCATCGGCCGCGCGCCCAAGCGGCTGCTGG
>JADLHF010000223.1 GCA_020848935.1 Acetobacteraceae bacterium | reverse complement strand
GCTCAGCCGGCGGGACCGCGCCCCAGATGCACCACGTCGGCGATTTCGGCCACCGCGGCGGGCAGGATGCGCCAGCAATCCAGCACCACCTTGCCACCGGCGAAGCAGGCGGCGGGCAGGGCGGCGAAGGCCCGGTCCGGCGTGGTGATCACGACGATTCCGGCCTCGCGCACCGCCGCCTCGGCCGTGCCCATCGGGGTGACGGATTCGCCCATCACCGCGATCGCACTGTCCAGCGCCACGGGATCGGCCACCAGCACCGAGTACCCGGCAATGGCCAGCGCACGCGCGATCATCACCCCCTGGCTCTCGTCCACCACCGGCGTGTCCGGCTTGTACGACAGGCCCAGCACGGCGACCGTCGCGGGCTGCGGCGCAAGGCGCGCCACCAACCCCACCACCCGCTCCACCTGGCGTCGGTTCACCGCATCGGTCGCCTCGGCCACGTCGGCCCGTGTGCCCAGCGCGCGGGCCAGTGCGGCCAGCGCCACATTGTCGCGCGGGAAACACGGCCCGCCATAGCCCAGCGCGGATTTGAGGTACTTGGCTCCGATCCGGCTGTCCCGCCCCAGCGCCTGGGTCACCACCTCGGCATCGGCGCCGGGCAGTCGATCGCACATCTCGGCGATCATGTTGGCATAGCTGATCTTGGTGGTGACGTAGGTGTTCACGGCGATCTTGGTCAGCTCGGCACACGCCCAGTTCATCCGCTGCACCGGCGTGCCTTCCGGCACGGTCAGCCGGTAGGCCGCCGCCAGCAGGTCGCCAGCGCGTGGGTCGCTCTCGCCAATCAGCACCATGTCGGGCTGCAGCAGATCGCGCACCACGCTGCCCAGCGCGATGAATTCGGGATTGTAGGTCAGGCCGACATCCTGGCCCACCACCCGCCCGCTCGCCGCCTCCAGCGCGGCGCGGATTTCGCCGCCGGTGGCACCCGGCATGACCGTGGAAGTGATGTTGACCACGTGGTAGCGATCGGTGCCGCGCAGCGCCGTGCCGATCCGCCGCACCGCGTCCACCACATAGCGATTGCTGAACATGCCGTTGGCACCGCTGGGCGTGGGCACGATCACGAAGCTGAGGTCGCTGGCCGGGATGGCGTCGGCGAAATCCGTGGTGGCGCGCAGCCTTCCCCCGGCCATGGCCAGCCGTTCCTGCAGCCCCGGTTCCGCCACCGGCGCGCGCCCTTCGTTCAGCGCCTGCACCGCGGCGGGATTGAGGTCCACGCCCACCACGCGGTGGCCGACACTGGCCAGCACGGCAGCCAGCGGAGCGCCCAGCTTGCCCAGGCCGACGACACAAAGGTCCATTTTCCTCGTATCCGTCAGGCCGCGAGCGCAAGTTGGCTGACGATCCAGTCATAGGTCTTGCGCATGCCCTCGGCCAGCGGCCGGCCAGGCGCCCATCCCAGCGAGGCGCGGATCAGCCGGTTGTCGGAATTGCGTCCGCGCACGCCGGTGGGGCCGTCGATGTTGCGGATATCGATGCGCTTGCCGGAGAAGCCGGCGATCATGCGGGCGAGGTCATTGATGCTGATCATCTCGTCCGAGCCGATATTGACCGGCCCGCTGACCTCCGAGCGCATCAGCCGCGTGGTGCCCTCCAGGCATTCGTCGATGAACAGGAACGAGCGGGTCTGCCGGCCATCGCCCCAGATCTCCACCGTGCCGCCCTCGGCCGCCTCGGCGACCTTGCGGCACAGCGCGGCCGGCGCCTTCTCCCGTCCGCCACGCCAGGTACCCTCGGGGCCGAAGATGTTGTGGTAGCGCGCGATATGCACATCCATGCCGTGGTTGCGGGCATAGGCCAGGAACAGCCGCTCGCTGAACAGCTTCTCCCAGCCGTATTCGCTGTCGGGTGCGGCGGGATAGGCGCTGTCCTCGGCGCAGTTCGGGTTATCGGGGTCCTCCTGGTTGCGCTCCGGATAGATGCAGGCCGAGGAGGAATAGAACACCCGCGCGATGCCGGCGCGCTTCATGGCATCCAGCATGTTCAGGTTGATCGTGGCCGAGTTGTGCATGATGTCGGCGTCGTTCTCGCCGGTGAAGATGAACCCGGCGCCGCCCATGTCGGCGGCCAGCTGGTACACCTCGTCGAACCGCCGGTCGGCGATGTCGCGGCACAGCAGGGGGTCGCGCAGGTCGCCGCGCACGAAGTCATCCGCGGCGCTGGTACTGTACTCCGGCTGCTTGAGATCGACGCCGCGCACCCAGAATCCTTCGGTCTTGAGGCGGCGGACAAGGTGGCTGCCGATGAAGCCACCGGCGCCGCAAACCAGTGCCGTGCGCATGATGTAGGGTTCCTCCTGCCGTTCGGCGATACGCGGCAGTAGCGCATGGCCGTGCGTCGAGCAACATGACCGTGCTCAGCCTGCCAGGCGGGTCAGGGTTGCCGCGCTGAATTGGCCTTCGACCATGCCGATGGTATGCAGGCGGAACATCACGTCGGTACCGGGTGCATCCGCCCCGGAACTGCCCGGCAGGTCGAAATCCAGTTGCACCTGCTGGGGCAGCACCCCGTTGGCGACCAGGAAGCGCCGCGCGAAGGGCTGGCTGCCGCGCAGCACCTCCAGCTTCAGCGGGCCGATCCGCGGCCGCAAACGGCGCTGCGGCGTGAGTGTCAGGGCGAAACGCCAGCGCCCCGGAGTGAGATCGACACAAGGGCACACGAACACCTGGCCGCGCCGGCCCGGCCGGATGCGGATTGCGTTGCCAACCCGTTCGCCGATCGCCGCCGGCAGGATATCGACCGAATCGTCGGCGCCGGGCAGCACGAAGCCCTGGCGCACCCGCGTCGAGCCCGGCGACTTGGCCGCGCCGATGCGGGCGCTGAACTGGTGTTCCCACATGTTCAGGAACCCGTTGATACCAATCACCCGCCGCGGCGTGCGCAGATGGGCGGGCAGGGTGTCGATCGCCGCGGTGTCGCTGCGCTGCTTCATGAGGCGCCGTTCATCCTCCACCACCAGCCGCAGGCCGCGCGTGACATGGCGCAGTTCCGGCGTGTCGGCGGCGGCGATGCCTTCCGGCACCGGGCGCGGAATGCCGCCATCCAGCACGAACATATGCGCCTGGGCCAGCAGTTCGTTCACCGTTGCCGCCGTCACCCCCTCGGGCAGCGGCTGACCCAGCCAGCTGGCCTGCGCGGGCACCAGGACCGCTCCCGTGAACCCCAGCGTGCGCCACGCCGCGGCGAACAGCGCCAAGGTGTCGGCCCGGCTGCCGAACCAGCCCAGCACGCTGTCACGGGGGTATTCCACCAGCCCGTCGAGCAGGAACGGCAGCACGTGGCGCGGATCGTAGTCCACCTTCTCCAGGCTGACCGCCCCCAACACGGTGCGCGTGGGTTCGCCCATCGGCGCGGTGATGGTGCGTGTCAGGGCGTCGAGATAGGTGACCCGTCCGCCATCCAGCCGCACCTCCTCCAGCGTCTCGCCGGCCAGCCCCCAGCTCTCGGCCTGGCCCCGGGCGTCGAAGGCATTGTCGATGCCGAACACGAACTTGTGAGCGTCGTTCTGCACGGCATCGTGGCGATGCGCCGGCGTCACCTGGCGCGTGTGGTCGCAATGGTAGCCGAACAGGTCGTCCTGCACGTCGCCGCAATGCCCGTACAGCTGGTACAGCCGGGCGGCGATGTTCGAGTCGACGTGGTAGCCCAGCAGCATCCGTTCGTCGAAGCCCCAGATGCGGTGCGCGTCCGCCCGCAGCATCAGCTGGAAGTCACCCGGTGCGTCGTAGCGCAGGTATTCCAGCTCGTGCTCGGTTATCTCGTTGAGGTGGAACTGCTGACCCCAGCGCCCGACCGCGGCAATCGTGCCCGCCGCGTCGCCGCGATCCAGCGATTCCCACAGCGATTCCGGGATCTCCAGCCGCGACAGGTGATAGTAGCCATCCGCCAGCGGGGCGGCGATCGCCGACAGCGAACGCCCGGTGCGCGGCACGAAGATCATGTCGGTATTGGTCGAAAGCAGCCAGCGATTCGCCGGATTCGCCCGTCGCACCGCGGCGTTGCGCGCCACCGGCTCCAGCGCCACCAGGTGGCTCAGCTTGGCGAAGCGGCGATGATGCGCCGGGCGCACGCGCAGGATGCGCAGCTTCCGCTTAGCCTGTTCGCTCAGCGTGTCGCGGATCGCCTCGGGGAAGGTCGGAAAGTCGTCCGGCGTGTTGTAGTCGACGAACAGGATCTCGTCGTCCGGCGCATCCAGCACCTCGGCGATGCAGTTGAAGCTGAGGGCGGCGCGCTTGTGCAGATTGTAGCCGTAGCTGTCGTTGCGTCCGTAGAGAATTACCGAAATCACCACCTGCTCCTGCCGCGCTCCTGGCGCCGAATATTGGCGCCAGCGCCATGCCGGGGCTGCCGCGGACCCGGGGCCGCGCCATTGCCCCGCCTCCGCTATCACCCCGCCCCGCTATTACCCCGCCCCGCTATTACCCCACCCTGGTGTCGCATGGTATCACGCGCCGCACCACCCGCACCTGCGCCGAAGGACCAGTCCGCCCATGCCCGCCGCACGCCCCGCCACTTTGTGGATCGACGTCGAGGGCGTCTTTGTCCACCTGACCCACTGGGCGCGGCCCAGCGGCATCCAGCGCCTGGCCTTCGAGGCGGCGCGCGCTTTGGTGGAGGTGGCTGGCACGGGTCGGGTGCGCTTCGTCCGCCATGCCGCCGGCGGCGGGTTCTACGAGGTGTCCTACCGCGAGATCGCGGCGGCCTATGCGGCGGCGGTGGCGCCGGCGGTGCGGTCCGACCGCAGCTTCAAGCCCGCCACCGCGCGCCGCGCCACCGCCAAGGCGCCAGACCCGGCCGCCGGCGCGCCCATCTGGCTGCGCCGGCTGTGGCGGCGCGGCGGCGGCCTGTTGCCGGGCGAGGTACGCATGGCCATGCTCGATCTGCTGCTGCACCTGTGGGCGGCGGCGCGGGCCGTGCCGACGCTGTTGCGCACCGCCTGGACCGCACGTTGGCGCGCCCCGCCGGCCGAGCCCGATGCCGCGGCCAGCGCGGCGGCGATGGCCCCGGGCGACGTGCTGTTCGGCATCTCCTCGGTGTGGGAGCCTGCCCACATGGCCCGCGCCGAGGCCGCCTGCGGCCCGCATGGCCTGCGCTATGCCATCCTGGTCTATGACATGATCGCCGCGGTCCGCCCGGAGTTCTTCATGGCCGACGTGGTCCACCGCTACCGCGACTGGGCCCGCCGGATGCTGCCGCAATGCGACCTGCTGTTGGCGATCTCCCAGGCCACCAGCCGCGACATCGTGGCGGTTGCCCGGCGCGAGGGCATCGCGCTGCGCGCGCCGGTGCGGGTCGTGCCGATCGGCACCGGCTTCCCCAGCGTCCCCGAGGAAGCCGAATCCGCCGCCGCCGCGGTGCCGGCGGAACCCTATGTCCTGTTCGTCTCCACCATCGAGGTGCGCAAGAACCACCTGCTGCTGCTGCGCGTCTGGCGCCGCCTGGTCGAGGTGATGCCCGCCGGGACGGTGCCGTTGCTGGTATTTGCCGGCGGCATCGGCTGGCTGGTCGGCGACCTGATGCAGCAGCTGGCCAACTGCGACCATCTCGATGGCCGCATCCGCGTGCTCGAAAGCCCCTCCGATGCCGCCCTGGCGGCGCTGTACCGCGGTGCCTTGTTCACCGTCTATCCGTCGCACTACGAGGGCTGGGGATTACCGGTGGTGGAAAGCCTGGCCTTCGGTACGCCGGTGCTGGCCGCCCGCGCCACCTCGCTGCCCGAGGCCGGCGGCACGCTCGCCCGCTATTTCGCGCCCGACGACGTCACCGATGCCACCGCCGCCATCCGCGCCCTGCTGGACAACCCCGCGGACCTGGCCGCGTGGCGCAGCCAGGTCCGCGCTGGCTTCCAGCCGGTGTCGTGGCACCGCACCGCCGAGGCGATCCTGGCAGCCATCGATGCCCCACCCGGCGCGGCGCTTGACCCCGGCGCGGTGGACGCCGCGGCACGCGCTGGCTAGACCAGGAAGCCACCACCGAGAGAGACGTCCGCCATGCCCACCGCCTTGATCACCGGCATCACCGGCCAGGACGGCGCCTACCTGGCGCAGTTCCTGCTGGAAAAGGGCTATGCCGTGCACGGCCTGCTGCGCCGTTCCGCCTCGGCCGAGGTGATCGGCGAGCGGCTGCGCTGGCTCGGCGTGCTGGATCGCGTTGTCCTGCACGACGGCGACCTGATGGACCTGTCCGCCATCCTGCGCATCGTCGAGAAGGTCCAACCGGACGAGGTCTATAACCTCGCTGCCCAGAGTTTCGTCCACGCCTCCTGGCAGCAGCCGCTGCTGACCGGAAGCGTCACCGGCCTGGGCGCGGTCAACATGCTGGAAGCCGTTCGCCTGATCGCGCCCAAGGCACGCTTCTACCAGGCCTCCTCGTCGGAGATGTTCGGCAAGATCCAGGAGCAGAAGCAAAACGAACGCACCCCGTTCTACCCGCGCAGCCCGTACGCGGCCGCCAAGCTCTATGCCCATTGGATGACGGTGAACTACCGCGAGAGCTTCGCCATGCACGCCAGTTCCGGCATCCTGTTCAACCACGAAAGTCCGCTGCGCGGCATCGAGTTCGTCACCCGCAAGATCACCGACGGCGTGGCACGCATCAAGCTGGGCCTGGCCAGTGAACTGGTTCTCGGCAATCTCGCCGCCCAGCGCGACTGGGGCCATGCGCGGGACTACGTGGCCGCCATGTGGGCGATGCTGCAACAGGACGTGCCGGACGACTACGTCATCGCCACCGGCCGCACCGTCTCCATCCGCGACTTCTGCGCCATCGCCTTCGGCCATGCCGGGCTGGACTGGCAGGCCCATGTCCGCACCAGCGCCGCCTTCATGCGCCCGGCCGAGGTGGACATCCTGCTCGGCGATGCCGGCAAGGCGCGCCGGAAGCTGGGCTGGCAGCCTGCCACGACCCTTGAGGCGATGGCCGCCGAGATGGTGGAGGCGGACCTGGCCCGCCACCGCGCCGCGCAGCGCTGAGATGGCACCGCGGCGCATCCTGGTCACCGGCGCCGGCGGCTTCGTTGCCGGCCACCTGATGCCGCTGCTGGCCGCCCGGCACCCGCACGCCGAGATCGTCGCCATGGGCGGACAGGGCGCGGCAATCGACCTCGCCGACGGCCCGGCGGTGGCCGGCTTCGTTGCCGACGTTGCGCCCGATGCCTGCATCCACCTCGCCGCCATCTCCGGCGTGCCAGCCGCCACCGGCGCGCCCGATGCCGCCTGGCAGGTCAATCTGATGGGCACCCTGGCGCTGGCCCGTGCGCTGCACGCTGCCCGGCCGGACGCCGTGTTGCTGTTCGCCTCCAGCGCCGAAATCTACGGCCGCTCCTTCGCCGCCGGCCATCCGCTCGACGAGGCCGCGCTGCCGGCGCCGATGAACACTTATGCCGCCACCAAGGCAGCGGCGGACCTCGCCCTCGGCGCCATGGCGGCAACCGGCCTGCGCGTTGTGCGGCTGCGCCCTTTCAACCACACCGGGCCGGGGCAGGCGCCCTCCTTCGTGGTGCCCGCCTTCGCGCGCCAGGTGGCGCGGATCGCCGCCGGGCTCCAGGAACCGCGCCTGCAAGTCGGCGCACTCGACCCACTGCGCGACTTCCTGGACGTGCGCGACGTCTGCGCCGCCTACGCCGCCTGCCTCGCCCGCGCCGGGTCGCTGGCTCCGGGCACCATCCTGAACCTCGCCTCCGGCACGCCGCGGCGCATCGGCGACATCCTGGCAGCATTGCTGGACCTGGCAGGGGTCGAAGCCGAGATCAGCACCGGCGCCGCCCTGCTGCGCCGCGCCGAAATCCCCACCGCCAGCGGCAATGCCGCCGCCGCCCGCGCTGCCTTGGGCTGGACACCGCAGATCGCCTGGGACCAGACGCTGGCCGACGTGCTTGCGGATTGGCGGTGGCGGGTGGCGAACGGAGAATAGAGCAAGAAAGAAAGCGCTTCTTTTTTGAAAAAAAGAAGCAAAAAACTTCATTCGTTATCCTTCGTGCGGTAACACCGCCGCCTCACACACTTAGGAATGAAAGTTTTTTGGTTCTTTTTTTCAAAAAAGAACCCGCTTGCCTCCCTATGCCTCCACCATCTCGCAGCGGAACCCCTCGCCCCAGCGCCGCACCCGCATGGTCGAGGGCGCCGGGAAATGCGCCGTGCAGCACAACGTATCGGAGTCGCAATGCTGCTCCAGGAAGGCGCGCCGCGTCACCGCGGACCGCACCGGATCGCTATCCGCACTCATCGACAGTTCCGGGTAGCGTGCCTGCAGCCTGGTATGGATAAGATCGCCGGTGAACACCGCCTCGCAGCGCCCGCGCCCCAGTTCCAGCGCGACATGCCCCGGCGTATGGCCCGGCGTGGGCGTCAGGCGCAGGAAATCGCCGATCGCATGGGTGTCAGCCACTATCTCCGCCCGCCCCGCCTCGATCACCGGCAGCACGCTCTCGGCATAGACCGGCACCGGGCTCTGCGCATGCAGTGCCTGCCAGTGGGCATGTTCGCGCGCGGCAAACACGTAGCGCGCGCGCGGGAAGGTCGGCACCCATCGGCCATCGACCAGGCGCGTGTTCCAGCCGACGTGATCGACATGCATATGGGTGCACATCACGTAGTCGATATCCTCCAGCGCCACCCCGGCGGCAGCCAGGGCGGCCAGGTAGCTGCCGTCCGTTCGGCCATGCCAGGCGGGGAAGCGCGGATTGGTCTTGTCGTTGCCCACGCAGCTATCCACCAGCACGGTGAAGTCCGGCGTGCGCACGACATAGGACTGGATGGTCAGCATCAGCTTGCCGGTGGCGGGGTCCAGGTCCACCGGCTCCATCCAGCCGCGATTGGCCTCCAATATCTCGGCCGTCAGCGTCGGCAGGAATTCGCGCGGCGCCTGGAATGGAATGACCTGCTCGACAATGCGATGGATGCTGGTGTCGCCGACGGTGAAGTTCAGGGGCATGGTGCTGTCGAACCCTCCTGTCGCCGCGGCGCCGCGATGTGGCCGGGCGGGCCATGATCGCGCGCCGCCGGGCAGGTTGCCAGCCCGCCGTGCCGCCGGGCGATGCGCGCCGTCGGGACAGCGCGCCAAGCGTGCGGCCGCCCTGCGCGGGTGCGATCTGGCAGTGACAGGTGCCGCACCCAAGCCGGATTGATAATGAACCCGAATGATCCTGCGATGCTACTGAATCGACATCTCGCCAGACCCGCCCGGAAACGTTGTTATTTCGATCCAAGCTGGAGTGAACGTAACATAACAATTCAATATCTGGATTTTGTGAAAATACAGGTAAAATTCCTGATTATCATTAACGCCCGTGTTCCATATACTGATAGGCGTGGCCGCACGATAGATGCGTGGCCCCCGTACGCCATGCGGAGCCGAATCGATGACACAGGATGCATCCTCCTACCGCAAAGTCGATCCCGAGCACGCCTTTCGCCCGCTTGATGGCGAGGATGACGGGCACGCGCCGCCCGCAGTGGATGCGGACTTTGCCGATGCCCTGCTGGCCGCGCTCACCGAAATGGCGGCGCTGAGCCCGCGCCGTCAGGCCGATGTCGCGGTGGCGATGCGCCGCGCCGGCCTGACGGCGGGCGCGGAGGCCCGCGTGGCGGCGCTGGAGCAGCTCAGCCGCGATGGTTGTATCGAGCAACCGGTGCAGTTGTCGGATGGCGGGATCCTGGTGGCGGTGACCATGCGCGGCATCGAACACCTGGCCACCACCGCCCATCGCCATGTTGCCCGCAGCCTGATGGTGCCCGGCCCCGCGTAGCGCCGCGCGGACTGCCCCGGGCAATCCACCGCATTCGCTCCCCCGTATCGCCGCGCCGGGAATCCGGCTAATGCGGCGCGGCATGCGCATCCTGTTCATCACCGCCAACCGGGTGGGCGACGCGGTCATCACCACCGGGCTGCTCGACCACTTGATCCGCCACCATCCGGATTGCCGCATCACCGTGGCCTGTGGGCCGGTGGCCGAGGGCGTGTTCGCCCGCATGCCCAACCTCGAACGGCTGATCGTCTTCGCCAAGCAGCCGTGGCGCACCCATTGGCTCGGCCTGTGGCGCCAGGTGGCCTTCACCCTGTGGGACCTGGTGGTGGATCTGCGCGGCTCGGTGATCTCCTTCCTGGTGCCGGCCCGCCGCCGTGCGGTGATGCGACGCCTGCCGGGGCGCAAGCATGAGCAGTTCGCCGCCGTGCTCGGCGTGTCGCCGGCGCCGCTGCCGGTGGTCTGGACCGCGGCCGAGGACCGCGCCCGCGCCGCGGCGCTGCTGCCGCCGGGCCGCCCGGTGGTGGGACTCGGCCCGACCGCCAACTGGCCGCCGAAGGCCTGGCCGGCCGAGCGCTTTGCCGCCTTGTTCCATGCCCTGGCCGCCGGGCCGCTGCCGGGTGCGGTGCCGCTGATCCTGGCCGGCGCCGGCCCGCAGGAGCTGGCGCTGGCCGCCCCGCTGGCGGCCCTGTTGCCCCAGGCGATCGACACCACTGGGCAGTTGACGATCCCCGAGGCTGCCGCCTGCCTGCAACGCTGCACGGTCTATATCGGCAATGATTCCGGGCTGATGCACCTGGCCGCCGCCGCCGGCACGCCCACCGTGGGCCTGTGCGCCGCCACGCTGGACCGCGCCGCCGAGTTCGTGCCGACGGGCAGACGGGCGCGCTGGGCGATGGGTACCGGGAAGCGCATGGAGGATCTGTCGCTGGAGGTGGCGCTGGCGGCGGCGCTGGACATGTTGGAGCCGGCCTGATGTGCGGCCTGGCCGGGGTGATGACCCGCGATGGTGCCGCGCCCGATCCGGCCATGCTGGACCGCCTGCTGGCCGCCCTGGCGCATCGCGGTCCCGACGGGCAGGGCCGGCTGGTGCGCGGCGGCGTGGCGCTGCTGCATGCCCGGCTGGCGATTGTCGATCTGGCCACCGGCGACCAGCCGCTGTTCGCCGGGACGGAACCCGGCACCGGCACCGCGCTGGTCTGCAATGGCGAGATCTACAACAACCCCGCCCTGCGCGCCGCCATGCCCGCCACCAGGTTCCGCACCCGCTCGGACTGCGAGCCCGCCCTGTGGCGGTATATGGAAGACGGCGCGCGCTTCGCCGATGCGCTGCGCGGCATGTATGCCATCGCCATCCACGATCCGGACCAGGGGCGGCTGGTGCTGGCGCGCGATCCGTTCGGGATCAAGCAGCTCTACTACATCGCCGATGATCGCGGCTTCTTCTTCGCCTCCGAGCCCCAGGCGCTGATCGCTGCCGGCCTGGCCGCCCCGGGCATTGATGCCCGCGCGCGGGCCGAGCTGTTGCAGCTGAAATTCACCACCGGGGCCGCCACCATCTTCCCCGGCATCACCCGCCTGCTGCCCGGCGAGACGCTGGTGGTGGAACGGGGCGCCATCGTGGCCCGCCACCACCGCGCCGCGCTGCCGGAAGGCCCGCCGCGTCCGCTGGGCAATGACGGGGTGGCGGCGCTGGATCGGGTGCTTCTCGACAGCGTCACCGCCCATCTGCAATCCGACGTGCCCTATGGGCTGTTCCTGTCCGGCGGCATCGACAGTGCCGCGGTGCTGGCGCTGATGCATCGCGCCACCGGTCAGCGCATCCACGCCCTGACCTGCGGCTGGGATGGGGTGGGGGTGGACGAGACCGGCGAGGCTGCCCGCCTGGCCGCCGCCCAGGGCGCGGTGTGCGAGCGCGTGGCGATGGGCGAGGCGGATTTCTGGGCGCTGGCGCCGCGCATCGCGGCGGCGATCGACGATCCCACCGCCGATGCCGCGGTGCTGCCCACCTGGATGCTGGGCCGCGCGGCGCGGGCGGCCGGGCTGAAGGTGACGCTGTGCGGCGAGGGGGCGGACGAGCTGTTCGGCGGCTATGCGCGCTACCGCAAGCAGCGGTCCCCCTGGCGCTGGTTCACCCGCCCGCCGCGCAGCCGGGCGGTGCTGGGCGAGGTGCCGGCGCTGGCCGGGTGGCGCGACGGCATTGCCGGGCTGGACCATAGGCTGGGCGCCGGACGCTCGGCGGTGCAGGCGGCGCAGGCGGTGGACATCGCGGAGTGGCTGCCCAACGATCTGCTGGTGAAGCTGGATCGCTGCCTGATGGCGCACGGCGTCGAAGGGCGAACCCCGTTCCTGGACCCCGCCGTTGCAGGCTTCGCGTTCACCCTGCCCGACGCCGCGAAGGTCGATCTGCGCTTCGGCAAGAAGCTGCTGCGGCGCTGGCTGGCCGGGGCGTTCCCGCAGGCCGGGGCGTTTGCCCGCAAGAAGGGCTTCAAGCCGCCGGTCGGCGCCTGGATCGCCGCGCGCGCCGAAAGCCTCGCCCCGCTGCTGGCCGCCCAGCCCGGCATCGCCGCGGTGCTTGGGCGCGCCGAGGTGGCGGCCCGGCTGGCCCGCGCCGAGGCCGCGCCGCAGCCGGCCTGGAGCCTGCTGTTCTACGGGCTGTGGCATTGCCGCCATGCGATGGGCCTGGACCCGTCCGGCGACGTGCATGGTGTGCTGCGGGCGGCGCAGCAATCGTCCCGGTGATGAATCGGGAGTTTGATGGGGGGGTGGCGAAAGGCAGGAAGAAAGCACTTCTTTTTCTGAAGAAAAAGAAGCAAAAAGACTTTCATGAATTATCTAAATGAAATTAAAATATTGGGAGCCTTATTGATAGAAGTTTTTTTGGTTCTTTTTTTCAGAAAAAAAGTGTTTCCTTACTGCTCCTTAAAAGAAAACCCGAATATTTCACACCAGACCGGCGACCGGCACGCCGAGCGCCATCTCCGCGTTCAGCGCATGTGCCGTACCGTCGACATGGAGCATCATCGGCGCGCCGCAGAGCAGCGTGGCCTCGATCGCGCGTGACTCCCGCGTGATCCGGATCCGCAATCGCCGGCCGCGCCATTCGACAGCGAAGGCGAGGCCCTGCCACGTCGCCGGCAGCCGGGGGGCCAGTGCCAGCCCGTCATCGCGCAGCGCCAGGCCGGCGAAACCGAACACCGTCATCAGCCACATCCCGCCCAGGCCGGCGATATGCACGCCGCCGTCGATGGCGACATGGGTGTCGGCAAGGTCGATCGCCGCGGTGTGGTGAAAATACTCCATCGCCGCCGCGGTTTCGCCCAGCCGCGCCGCGGCCAGGCCGTGCATCGCCGCGCTGAGCGAGCTGCCATGGCTGCATCGCTTGGCGTAGTATCGGTAATTCGCCGCGGCGGCGGCGCCGGGAAATTCGTCAGGCAGCAGGCCCAGCAGCGCGACCACGTCGGCCTGCTTGACCACCTGCGAGTTCTGCGTCCGTTCCCGCCCGAGCACGACGTCCATCGGCACGGTGCGGCCGGCATAGAGCGACAGGTCGATATCCTCGAGCGCGAAGTAGCCCTCGAACTGCTCGAACAATCCGCTGTCCGCCTGGCGGCCGGTCGCGATGGTCTCGGCGGCCTCCGGCCAAAGCTGGAGCTCCGCCTCGTCCAGCCCGATCCGCGTGGCCAGCGCGGCGGCGTGCCCGGGCCAGCGGGCGCGCAGCAGGGCGATCGCATCCAGCGCGCGGCGGATGTTCCGGCGCGCCATGACGTTGGTGAACGCGTTGTCGTCGATCGTTTCGTGATACTCGTCCGGTCCGATGACGCCGCGGATATGCCGCCGGCCATCGGGTTCAAGCTGCGCACGGCTGACCCAGAACCGCGCGGTTTCGCACAGGATCTCCGCACCGGCGTCGCGCAGGAACGCCTCGTCCCCGCTCGCCTCCCAGTATTGCCAGACGGCATAGGCGATGTCCGCGCTGATATGCTGCTCCTGGTGGCCGCACAGCACATCGACCACCCGGCGATCCGGCCCCACGACCTGGTCCGGCGTGGCTTCGGCGCCGGTATCGGTGGATTCCCATGCATAGAGCGCGCCGCGCCAGCCCATCCGCGTGGCCTTCTCGCGTGCGGCATCCAGCGTGCGGTAGCGATACATCAGCAGCGCGCGCGCCGCCTCCGGCCACGTCATGGTGTAGAACGGCAGCAGGTAGATCTCGGTGTCCCAGAAGACATGCCCGTGATAGTCGTCGCCGGTCAGCGCGCGCGCGCCGATCGAGACCTGCGGGTCCGCGGGGTTGGCGGCGCCGTTGAGGTGATAGAGCGCGAACCGCAACGCCTGCTGCGCCGGCGCGTCGCCATCGACCTCGACATCGCTGCGCTGCCAGCGTTCCGCCCAGGCGTCCTGGTGGCGTGCCACCACGCCGCGCCATCCGCGGTGCCGCGCCGCGCTCAGCGTGTGTTGCGCCGCCTCGCCAGGGTGGCGTTCCGGCGTGTCGCTGCGCACCACCGCCACGATGCGCTCGAATTCCACGATCTGCTCCGGGTGGCACGACCAGGTCCAGCGCCAGTGCATCGGGCCATGCTCCGCCGGTGCGATCTCGCGGCCGTCGATCCACAACCTGGCGCTGGCCGCGATGGCCACGCGCTTGGCGGAGTGGCGCGTGCGCCAGATGCCGATATCCCGGTCGACATGCTCGGCGACGAGGCCGAAATGCATGCCTTCGAACGATGCTTCCAGCGCGATTGCGGTACTGCCGGCCTCGATCCCGAGCCGCAGCAACTGCAAGCCGAGCGCGGGCTCGGCGCGCGAGACGAGGCGCAGCGAACGCAGGCTGATCGCCAAGTCCGGCGCGACAAGCCGCGCATCGGTCAGCAGCATGCCGCGCCGTTTGTCCAGCGTCATGCGGTAGGCGGCCAGGTCGCTCGGGTGGTGCACCAGCGGCCCGCCTGCCAGCAGCAGGCGCACGCGCAGCCAATCCGGTGCCGGAATCAGCACCGGGACCGACTGCCCCCTGCCTGGCGTGTCGAACAGGCCGGCGACATAGGTGCGCGCCGGAATCACCTGCTGCTCGCCGCGGCTGACGGCGCGCATGCCGCGCACGCCGAGGAAGCCGTTGCTGACGGAGAAGCGCGATGCGCGGCTGCTCTCGCGCAGCGGATCATAGCTGTGCGTCTCCAGCAGCCACGCCGGATCGGCGAAGGGGGTCAGCGCCTGTTCCATCCCGCCGAGCGCGCTCATGCCGGTCGCCCAGTCGGATGCCCGGCGGCCAGATGCTCGGCGGCGAGATGCTCGGCGGCGAGGTGACCCGCGGCGAGGTGTCCGGCGGCGAGGCTGTCGGTGGCCACCTCGTCCAGGCTCGCCACCACCAGGTCGGCCCCCGCGCCATGCAGCAGCGCCGCATCGCCCAGGCGCGCAACCCCCAGCGCCGCCATGCCGCCGGCCCGTGCCGCCAGGATGCCCGCCGGCGCGTCCTCCACCACCAGGCAGGATTGCGGCGGCAGCGCGAGCTCGCTGGCCGCCAGCAGGAATATCTCGGGGTCCGGCTTGCCGTGGCGAAGCTCCCGGCCGCATACGTCCACGCTGAAGACATCGCGCAGCGCGCGCGTGGCATCGAAGCGGATCGCCCGCAGCATCGCATCGGCATTGCGCGACGACGATGCCACCGCCATGGGCCAGCCGAGACCGGCCACCGTGCGCACGAAGCGGAGCGCGTCGGGAAACGCCTTGAACGCGCCTGCATCGATCAATGCCTCCACCCTGCGCTGCTTGTCCTCGGCATAGCGGGTGGCCAGGCGCGCGGCATCTGCCACGCCGAGCGCCTCGAGCGCCGCCCGCGCGCCGGCAAGGCGCGGCTTGCCGGCCACATGGGCCTGGTACATCTCGGTCGTGAAGCGCGAAGGGTCCGCAAACCCGGCCAAGGCCTCGCGCCAGGCACGCTCGTGCGGCGATTCCAGCAGGACGCCATCGACATCGAAAATGCACGCCGACAGGCGCGGTTTGGTGCGCGCGGGTCTGGCGCTCACCCGGGGTGATGCGGCGCCGCGCGTCGTGTCGAAGCTGCGGTGCATGCGCGCCCTCATCGTATGCGGCCGGATCGGTGCCGGTTTCGAGCGGGCCGTTAGCGCGTGGCGTGCCCGCTGTTCATATGCCATT
>JADLHF010000222.1 GCA_020848935.1 Acetobacteraceae bacterium | reverse complement strand
CTAGCTTTTCTCTACTGCCGCCCCCCATAGGCCCGCAGGAACGCCGCCACCGCCGCGGCCACGGCATCGTCGATGCGCGCGTCATCCGGCTCCAGCCCCGGGGTCAGCATGGTCTCCAGGTGCAGCGAGCCGCGCAGCAGCGCGCCAAGGTGCTGGGCCGCCACGGCCGCATCCGGCGCGTGCAGGTGGCCGGCCTGGTGCAGCCGGGCGATCCAGGCGGTGAACCGGGTCTGGAACGCCATCGGCCCGCTGGTCAGGAACGCCGCGCCAAGTTCCGGGAAGCGGGCGCTTTCGGCGATCGCCACCCGGGCGATGGCGATGGTGCGGGGATGCAGCAGAAATCGCAGCACCCCGCCGCCCACCGCGCGCAATGCGGCATCGAGATCGGCGGGGGCATCGGGCAGCACGCCTTCGGCCACCGGGCTGGCGCGGCAGGCCTCGCCGACGATAGTGGCGAACAGCGCGTCCTTGGAGGCGAAATGGGCATACAGCGTGGCCTTCGACACGCCGGCGGAGCGCGCCACCGCGTCCATGCTGACCGCGCCGTAGCCCTGCTCGATGAACAGGTCGGCGGCGGCGCGCAGCATCTGCTGGCGCTTGCGCGACGGCGGGGCTTCGGTGGTGGGACCTGGCGCTTGCATGATCACACAGTGATGTGCGGGGTGGCGCGAAGTCAAGAATGAACTGGACGGTTCAGTTTTTTGTTGACCTGAATCCGGCACGGCCATAGCTTCCCGCCGACTGAACGGTCCAGTTCACTTACGTCGAGGCGCCGCCATGAACGCCATGCCCGAGAAATCCGCATTGCAACCGGCATCCGACAAAACCCTCGCCCCACCGCCAGCGCCGGAGCCGCCGCGCCGCAATCGTCGGCGGATCGCCCTGTTGCTGGTGCCGCTGTTGCTCGGCTTGGCGGCGGTGGCGAACTGGTGGATCGTGGAAGGGCGGTTCGTCGAAAGCACCGACAACGCCTATGTCCAGGGCGACATCGCCAGCCTGGCGGCGCGGATCGACGGCACCGTGATGGCCATCGATGTTGCCGACAATGCCGCCGTGCATGCTGGCGATCCGTTGATCCGCCTGGACCCGCGGGATTGGCAGGCGCGGCTGGACCAGGCCCGCGCCGCCGCCGCCGAGGCGGAGGCCAGCGAGCAGACCGCGCGGTTGCAGGCGGCGCAGGCGCGCACCGCCATCGCCCAGGCCATGTCCACCATCGCCGCGGCCGAGGCCGAGGTGACGCGGGCGCGCAACGAGGCGGACAGGTCAGGGGCCCTGGTCGGTGGCGGCTGGGCGTCGCGCCAGAGCAACGACGCCGCAATCGCAGCGCGGGAGAAGGCCGAGGCGAACCTGGCCGCGGCCCGGGCCAGCCGGGCCGGGGCTGAGGCGGCGCTGGCGGTCGCTGAGGCTCAGCGCGCCACCGCCGCTGCGCACCGCCAAGGTGCCGCCGCCGCCGTGACGCTGGCCGAGAACAACCTGTCCTACACCGTTATCCGCGCGCCCAGCGATGGCGTGGTGGGCAACCGTGCCGCCCAGATCGGCCAGCCGGTGGTGCCGGGCCAGTTGCTGATCGCGGTCACCCCGCCGCCGTCCCGCCTGTTCGTCACCGCCAACTTCAAGGAAACCCAGCTGCGGCGCATGGCGCCGGGCCAGGCGGTGCGGCTGGTCCCCGATATCGACAGCGGTGCGGCGGTGCGCGGCACGGTGGCCAGCATCGCGCCGGCCACCGGGGCGCTGTTCTCCCTGCTGCCGCCGGAGAACGCCACCGGCAACTTCACCAAGGTGGTGCAGCGCGTGCCGGTACGCATCGCCATCGACCCGCGCGACGCTGCGGCGGCACGCTGGCTGCGCGCCGGCCTGTCGGTGACCGCCGAGGTTGATACCCGCGGCCCCGGTGCCGTGCGGCACGGCCTGTTCGGCGCCGCGGCGGCGACGCTCGGGCTGGAGTGAGCGCCATGTCCGCCGAGGCGGGCCGTGCGCTGCGCCCGGCCGACTGGATCGGCTTCATGGCCATGGTGGTCGGCATGTTCATGGCGATCCTGGACATCCAGATCGTCAGCGCCTCGATCGCCGAGATCCAGGCCGGGCTGTCGGCCGGACCGGACGAGGTGGCGTGGGTGCAGACCAGCTACCTGATCGCCGAGATCGTGATGATCCCGCTATCCGGCTGGCTGTCGCGGCTGCTGTCCACCCGCATCCTGTTCGTGACCAGCGCGCTGGGCTTCGCGGTATTCTCCGCCTTGTGCGCCACGGCCGCCTCGCTGCCCGAGATGATCGTCTATCGCGCGCTGCAGGGCTTCCTGGGCGGGGCGATGATCCCCACGGTATTCGCCACCACCTTCCTGCTGTTCCCGCCCGAGAAGCGCGGCCAGGTCTCGGTGCTGATCGGCTTGACCGCCACGCTGGCGCCGACCATCGGGCCCACGCTGGGCGGCTGGCTGACCCAGACGATGTCGTGGCACTGGCTGTTCCTGATCAACGTGCCGGTGGGGCTGGTGATCGCCGGCGTGGTGTTCGCGGCGATCCGGCTGGACCGGCCGGACTGGTCGCTGTGGCGCAGCTTCGACCTGGCGGGGCTGGTGCTGCTGGCGCTGTTCCTCGGCTCGCTGGAATACGTGCTGGAGGAGGGCGAGCGCGCCGGCTGGTTCGAGGACGGCACCATACTGGGCTTCACCGTGATCTGCGGGGTGGCCGGCGCGCTGTTCCTGCACCGCATGCTGGCGCGCGCGGCGCCGCTGGTGGATTTGCGCGCCTTCCGCAACGGCAATTTCGCCTTCGGCTGCGTGTTCAGCCTGGTGATGGGGGTGGGGCTGTACGGCTCGGTCTATGTCGTGCCGCTGTTCCTCGCCCGGGTGCGCGGCTACGACGCCATGCAGATCGGCGAGGTGATGTTCGCCACCGGGGCGGCGATGTTCCTCTCCGCCCCGGTGGTGGGCCGACTGTCGCGCAGCGTGGACCTGCGCAAGCTGCTGGCGCTCGGCCTGGCGGGGTTTGCCGTGGCGGTGTGGTGGATGGCGCACCTGACCAGCCAGAGTTCCTTCGCCGACCTGCTGGGGCCGCAGGCGATGCGCGGGGTGGCGATGATGCTGCTGATCGTGCCGGTCAACCAGCTGGCGCTGGGCACCATGGCGCCGGGCGAGGTGAAGAACGCCTCGGGGCTGTACAACCTGATGCGCAACCTGGGCGGGGCGATCGGGCTGGCGCTGATCAACTACCTCGCCACCACGAGATACGCCGCCCATGCGCTGCATCTGTCCGAACAGGTGAACTGGGCCCGGCCCGGTGCCACCCGGATGCTGGAGGCCATGACCCGCGCGCTGACCCCGGTGCGGGAACACGCCGCGCATCTCGGCGCGCTGAAGCGCATCGGGCAGCTGGTGCGCCGCGAGGCGCTGACCCTGAGCTACAACGACGTGCTGCTGATGATGGCGCTGGCCTTCCTGCTGGCCCTGCCGCTGACCCTGCTGCTGAAGCGCCCGGGGCCCGCGGGCGGGGCGGTGGAGGCCCATTAGCGCCGTTGCCGCTTCTGCGTATAGAAGGGGGCATGAGAACAGCCACGAACAGACGTGTCATCGCGGCATTGCCGCTTCTCGTTTTCGCGCTGCTGGCCGGCGCCGCCGCACGGGCGGCCCCGCCGCCGCAGCCGGGCGGGTTCTGGACCATCCAGGGCGAGAACGACTCCATCTCCACCCTGCGCGGCGGCTCGGACCGCTACTACACCAGTGGCCTGCGGCTCGGCTGGACTTCGGGCCCCGAGTCGGTGCCCGCGGTGGTGGCACGACACGCGAATGCGGTGTGGGGCGACGGCATCACCCGCATCAGCGTCAACATCACCCAGCAGATCTACACCCCCGCCGATATCCGCCGCACCATCCCCGACCCGCGCGACCGGCCGCTGGCCGGCTACCTCGCCGCCAGCTTCGGCGTGCTGCACGACACCGCGAATGCCCGCACCGTGGCCGCAGTGACCGTGGGCGTGATCGGGCCGGCGGCGCTGGGGCGGACGGTGCAGAACGGCTTCCACGAGCTGGTCCGCATCCCGATCAACAAGGCCTGGGGCACGCAACTGCCCAACGAGCCGCAGCTTCAGCTTCTCGCCGAGCGCACCTGGCGCCGCGGCCTGGGCCAGGCGGCGGGAATCGAGGCGGATATCCTGCCGTCGCTGACCGTCGGCGCCGGCACGGTGCGCGACTATGTGCAGGGTGCGGTCATCCTGCGGCTGGGCCAGGGGCTGGGGCGGGATTTCGGCGCCACCCGGCTGTATCCCGGCATCTCCGGCGGCGACGCGTTCGATCCCGGCGAGGGCGTGGCCTGGTATGTCTTCGGCGGCTTCAGCGGCCAGGTGGTGGGGCGCGACGCCTTCCTGGACGGTGCCCTGTGGCAGAATTCCCCCCATGTCGGGCGCAATGCGCTGCTGGGCTCGATGGAGGCGGGGCTGGCGGTGATCTGGCGCGGCGTGCGGCTCAGCTACACCCAGACCTGGCAGACCCAGTCCTTTCGCGGCCAGAAAAGCGGCCTGTTCAATTTCGGCTCGCTGGCCGCCACCGTGCACTTCTGAACGGCGCTACAGGTGCCGGCCGCGCTCCATGATCTCCAGCGCGTATTCCCTGTAGCTCATGCCCAGCGCCTCGGCGCGTTCCAGCCGGCGCAGGGCGATCTCACGCGGCGGGGTCTTCCAGGCGGCCTTGTGCCGCTTGCGCCACACCCACCCCTTCCACGAGGCGTCGCCGGGGTCTTCGTCCTCCAGCGGCGGGCCGCCATTGTCGCCAATCCCGGCATTACGCATCGGCGGGCAACTCCTTGAACATGCAGGTGGCTTTCGCCGGCGGGCAGGGCGGCAGGAAGCCGGCATGAATTGCG
>JADLHF010000221.1 GCA_020848935.1 Acetobacteraceae bacterium | reverse complement strand
CCTTCTACGGCTGCAAGCCGCCGTTCCTGCCGCTCGCCGCCCGCCCCGACGTACTCGTCTTCCAAACCCCGCCGCTCGCCCACGCCATCACCCTCGCCGGCCCGGTCGAACTCGACCTCTGGGTCGCCACCGACGGCCCGGACACCGACTTCACCGCCAAGCTGGTCGACGTCCACCCCGCCAGCGCCGACTACCCGCGCGGCTACGCCATGCTGCTGGCCGACTCCATCGCCCGCCTGCGCTACCTCGAAGACCCCGCCACCTCGCGCCTGCGCCAGCCCGGCGAGCTGGTCCGCGTCCGCCTCACCATCTTCGCCACCGCCAACCGCTTCCTGCCCGGCCACCGCATCCGCCTCGACATCTCGTCGAGCAACTTCCCCAAGTTCGACGTCAACCCCAACACCGGCGAGCCCGACGGCGCCGCCACCCGCCGCCGCATCGCCGTCAACACCGTCTTCACCGATGCCGCCCGCCCCAGCCGCATCATCCTGCCGATCACGGACCCCGCGCCATGACCCCAGCCGAGATCGCCGCCGACCTCTGCGCCCGCGTCGGCCTCGCCGATGCCGCCCCGCTCGCCGTCACCGGCACCGAGCCGATCCTGCCCTCCTCCTTCCGCGTCGATGCCGCCGCCGCCGCCACCATCGGCGCCGTCGCCCTCGCCGCCGAGGCGATCTGGCGCGCGCGCACCGCAAAGGCCGGCGCCAGCGCGGGGCAGGGCGTCTCGATCGACCTGCGCCACGCCGCCGCCGAATTCCGCAGCGAACGCTGGCTGCGCATCGGCGACGAACCGCCGCGCGACCCCTGGGACCCCATCGCCGGCGCCTATCCCACCCGCGACGGCCCCGCTGATCTGGGGTGGGTGCGCCTGCACACCAACTTCCCCCACCACCGCGACGGCATCCTCAAGCTGCTCGCCTGCGAACCCACCAGGGAGGCCGTCGCCGCCGCCCTGCGCCCGCGCCGCGCCGAGGACTTCGAAACCGAAGCCTGGCACGCCGGCATGTGCGTCTCCGCCTATCGCAGCTTCGCCCAGTGGGATGCCCACCCGCACGCCCAGGCCCTCGCCGGCCTGCCGCCCCTGCGCCTGGAACGCCTGCGCGACGCCCCGCCACGCCCCTTCACCCCCAACCCCACCCGCCCGCTCGCCGGCCTGCGCGTGCTCGACCTCACCCGCGTCATCGCCGGCCCGGTCGCCACCCGCGCCCTGGCCGCCCACGGCGCCGAAGTCCTCACCGTCGCCAGCCCCACCATCCCCAACCTGCCCACCCTGATCGCCGATACCGGCCGCGGCAAACGCGCCTGCGCCATCGACCTGGAAACCGAAACCGGCCGCGCCGCCCTGCGCGCCCTCGTCGAAGGGGCCGATATCTTCGTCCAGTCCTACCGCCCCGGCGCCCTCGCCCGCCACGGCTTCGGCCCCGCCCAGGTCGCCGCCATGCGCCCCGGCATCATCGTCGCCACCCTCTCGGCCTATGGTGAATCAGGTCCCCACGGAGCCGAGTCATGGGCCGGCAAGCGCGGCTTCGACTCCCTGGTCCAGACCGCCACCGGCTTCAACCACGCCGAAGCCGAAGCCGCCGGCACCACCACCCCGAAACCGCTCCCGTGCCAGGCGCTGGACCACGCCAGCGGCTACCTCCTCGCCCTCGCCGCCCTGGCCGCCCGCCTGCGCCAGTCCCGCGAAGGCGGCTCCTGGAAAGTCAGCGTCTCCCTGGCCACCACCGGAAACTGGCTCCGCTCCCTCGGCCGCATCGACGGCCTCGCCACCCCCGACCCCACCTTCGACAGCATCACCGACCTGCTGGAACCCAGCACCTTCGGCCCCGCCCCCACACGCGCCCTCCGCCACGCCGCATCCCTGTCCGAAACCCCGCCCCACTGGTCCCGCGGCGCCTCGCCCCTCGGCAGCGATCCCGCATCCTGGTAGGGCAGGGCAGGAAGGCCTTCTTTTTGTGAACAAAAAGAAGCAAAAAAACTTCATTCATTCAGACACTTCTCTCCCCCCGCCCTTCGCGGGGGGAGCCGGAAGGGGGGGCGGCCGAAACCCCCAAAAATTCCCCTTGCAGCGATACTAACTATCCGTTATAACACATCCCGTGTTACCGCAATCCACCAAGCTGGCCGACGACATCGCAAATCTCCGCATCACCGCCACGGTGAACAGCGGACCCAGCCTGCTGCCCGCCGCCCTGCAAACCCTGATCATCGCCATCCTCACCCGCCTGTTCACCCGCCTGGAGGACATGATCCGGCTCTGGCAAACCGGCCAACTCCCCATCCCCCCGGCACGTCCCGAACGCCACCAGTCCCGCACGGAAACGGTATGCGGGCACGAACGGGCACGCCGTTCCTCCGCGTCCTTCACGCGGCCTCGCCGCACCGCCTGGGCACCCACCCCCGCGAACTGCCGGGCAGGCACCGAACCCCCGCGCTCCAGCCGCGCCCCGTCCCGGACGGCACGCGCCCTGCACCCGATCCCCCGTCCGGCCGCTGCCGCCTCCCTCCCCGCCGTCACGCCCTGCACCCGCCCGCGCTCGGCGCGCGCCCCTCCGCCCGATCCGGTCACGGCTCCTTGTTTACGAAGTCGCCCAACTGCGCCTAATTTATTTCGTAAACGTAATAATAATTTACAAACTGCCCTAATGTACTGAGGTCCAGGGGCTCGGCCCGTCGCGCGAAGGCGCGCGCCGGACCAGGCGGGTGCAGAGCAGAGCCCTGCTCCTATCTTCCTCGACAAGTGTCGGAATGCAGCCCCCCACCCACCGCGCGTGACTCGGCCGCCCCCCTGCGCTACGTCATCCGCCCCGCTCAACCTCCAGCCGTGGCTGCCAAATGACCTCGTCCAGCGACATCCGCGCCACCTTCCTCGCCTACTTCGCCCGCCACGGCCACACCGTGGTCGAGAGCGGCCCGCTGGTGCCGCGCAACGACCCCACCCTGATGTTCACCAACTCGGGCATGGTCCAGTTCAAGAACGTCTTCACCGGCCAGGAGAAGCGCCCGTATTCCCGCGCCGCCACCGCCCAGAAATGCGTCCGCGCCGGCGGCAAGCACAACGACCTCGACAATGTCGGCTACACCGCCCGCCACCACACCTTCTTCGAGATGCTGGGCAACTTCTCCTTCGGCGACTACTTCAAGGACCAGGCGATCCACCATGCCTGGCACCTGCTCACCAAGGACTTCGCCATCCCCGCCGAAAGGCTGCTGGTCACCGTCTATTCCGAGGACGAGGAGGCCGCCGCCCTGTGGCGCAAGATCGCCGGCCTGCCCGAGCACAAGATCATCCGCATCGCCACGGACGACAATTTCTGGCGCATGGGCGAAACCGGCCCCTGCGGCCCGTCGAGCGAGATCTTCTACGACCACGGCGAGGACATCTCCGGCGGCCCCCCCGGCTCCCCCGACGAGGACGGTGACCGCTTCATCGAGATCTGGAACAACGTCTTCATGCAGTTCGAGGAGGGGCCGCCCGGCACCCGCGTGCCCCTGCCGCGCCCCTCGATCGACACCGGCATGGGCCTGGAGCGCTTCGCCGCCATCCTCCAGGGCAAGCACGACAACTACGACACCGACACCATGCGCGCCCTGATCCTGGCCAGCGCCGAGGCCACCGGGCGGGACCCCGACGGCAAGTTCCGCAGCAGCCACCGCGTCGTCGCCGACCATCTTCGTGCCACCAGCTTCCTGATCGCCGAGGGCGTCATGCCCTCCAACGAGGGCCGCGGCTACGTGCTGCGCCGCATCATGCGCCGCGCCATGCGCCACGCCCACCTGATGGGCGCCCGCGACCCGATCATGCACCGCCTGGTTCCCGCCCTGGTGCGCCAGATGGGCAGCGCCTACCCCGAGCTGGTCCGCGGCGAAACCCTGATCGCCGACACGCTCCGCCTGGAGGAAACCCGCTTCAAGGCGATGCTCGACCGCGGCCTCGGCCTGCTCGCCGAGGAAACCGCCATGCTGGCGCCGGGCGACAAGCTGGCCGGCAGCGTCGCCTTCCGGCTCTACGACACCTTCGGCTTCCCGCTCGACCTCACCCAGGACGCGCTGCGCGAACAGGGCCAGGCGGTCGATACCGACGGCTTCAACATCGCCATGGAGGAACAGCGCCGCCGCGCACGCGCCGCCTGGGCCGGCAGCGGCGAGGCCGCGACGGAAACCGTCTGGTTCGACCTCAAGGAGAAACTCGGCGCCTCGGAATTCCTCGGCTACACCACCGAGGCCGCCGAAGGCGAAATCGCCGCCCTGATCGTCGCCGGCCATCCGGTGGCCCGCGCCGAGGCCGGGCAGGAGGTCGCGGTGATCCTCAACCAGACCCCGTTCTACGCCGAATCCGGCGGCCAGGTCGGCGACACCGGCACCATCGCCGGCTCCGGCTTCCGCATCGAAATCCACGACACGCAGAAGAAGGTGTCCGATCTCATCGTCCATCTCGGCCGCGTCGTCGAAGGTGCCGCCGAGCTGGGCAAACCCGTCGTCGCCACCGTCGACCACGCCCGCCGCAGCGCCATCCGCGCCCACCACTCGGCCACCCACCTGCTGCACGAGGCCCTGCGCCGCCGCCTCGGCAACCACGTCGCCCAGAAGGGCAGCCTGAACGCGCCCGACCGCCTGCGCTTCGACATCAGCCAGCCCACCCCGATCACGCGGGACGACCTCGCCGTGGTCGAGGCCGAGGTGAACGCCCGCATCCGCGAGAACGCCGAAGTCACCACCCGCCTGATGACCCCCGATGCCGCCGTCGCCGAAGGCGCCCGCGCGCTGTTCGGCGAGAAATACGGCGAGGAGGTCCGCGTCGTCGCGATGGGCGATGACCAGGGCCGCGCGTACTCCATCGAACTCTGCGGCGGCACCCATGTCCGCCGCACCGGCGATATCGGCCTGCTGCGCATCCTCGCCGAGAGCGCCGTCAGCGCCGGCGTCCGCCGCATCGAGGCCGTCGTCGGCGAAGCCGCCCTGGCCGCCATCGCCGAGAACGACCGCCGCCTGCTCGACATCGCCGCAGCCCTCCGCGCCAGCCCCGCCGAAGCCGCCGAACGCGTCGCCGCCCTGGTCGAAGACCGCCGCCGCCTCGAACGCCAGGTCCAGGACCTGCAAAAGAAACTCGCCGTGTCAGGTGCAAGCGGGGGCACCACCACGTCCGAGGCCGAGACGATCAACGGCATGCCGCTCGCCGCCCGCAACCTCGGCGACGTCCCCCCCCGCGACCTCAAGGGCATCGCCGATGCCATCGCCAAGCAGATCGGCGAAGGCATCGTCGCGCTGGTCTCCACCGCCGAAGGCAAGGCCAGCATCGTCGTGTCCGTCGCCCCGTCCCTGACCGCCCGCCACAGCGCCGTCGATCTCGTCCGCCTCGCCAGCGCTGCCGTCGGCGGCAAGGGCGGCGGCGGCCGGCCCGACATGGCCCAGGCCGGCGGCCCCGACGCCGCGAGAGCCGACGAAGCCCTGGCCGCCATCCGTGCGGCACTCGCGGGATAAAAGAAAGAAAGCGGTTCTTTTTTGAAAAAAAGAACCAAAAAACTTCATGAATATAAGTCTTTTTGCTTCTTTTTCTTCAGAAAAAGAAGGCCTTGCTTTCTTGCTACGCGTGCAGCCCCGGCGCTTCTTGCCCAGTCCGCGCCACATACTCCGAATACCCACCGTCGTACTGGTGCACCCCGTCCTCCGTCAGTTCCAGCACCCGGTTGGAAAGCGCCGCCAGGAAATGCCGGTCGTGCGACACGAACAGCATCGTGCCTTCGTACTGCGACAGTGCCGCGATCAGCATTTCCTTGGTCGCCATGTCCAGGTGGTTGGTCGGCTCGTCCAGCACCAGCAGGTTGGGCGGATCGAACAGCATGATCGCCATCACCAGCCGCGCCTTCTCGCCGCCTGACAGCACCCGGCAGCGCTTCTCCACGTCGTCGCCGGTAAAGCCGAAGCACCCGGCCAGCGTCCGCAACGCACTCTGCGCCGCCTTCGGATGCGCCGACTCCAACGCCTCGATCACGGTGGCATCGCCGTGCAGCAACTCCATCGCATGCTGCGCGAAATACCCCATCTTCACGCTGCCCCCCCGGGTCACGCTGCCTTCATCCGGGTCGGTTGCCCCGGCCACCAGCCGCAGCAACGTCGATTTCCCGGCCCCGTTCACCCCCAGCACGCAGCACCGCTCCCGCCGCCGCACCAGCAGATCCAACCCCCGGTAGATCACCCGCTCGCCATACCGCTTGTGCACCCCCTTCAGGCTGACCACGTCATCGCCCGAACGCGGGGCAGGGGGGAAATCGAACGCCACCGACTGCCGCCGCTTCGGCGGCTCCACCCGGTCGATCTTCTCCAGCTTCTTCACCCGGCTCTGCACCTGGCTGGCGTGGGAGGCACGGGCCTTGAACCGCTCGATGAACTTGATCTCCTTGGCCAGCATCGCCTGCTGCCGCTCGAACTGCGCCTGCTGCTGCTTTTCGTTCAGCGCCCGCTGCTGCTCGTAGAAGCTGTAGTCGCCGGAGAAGCTGGTCAGGCTGCCGCCGTCGATCTCGATCACCCGGCCGACCACCCGGTTCATGAACTCGCGGTCGTGGGACGTCATCAGCAGCGCGCCGTCATAGCCCGCCAGGAACTGCTCCAGCCAGATCAGGCTTTCCAGGTCCAGATGGTTGCTCGGCTCATCCAGCAGCATCACGTCCGGCCGCATCAGCAGGATGCGGGCCAAAGCCACCCGCATCTTCCAGCCACCCGACAGCGCGCCGACATCGCCGTCCATCATCGCCTGGCTGAAACTCAACCCCGCCAGCACCTCGCGCGCCCGGCTTTCCAGCTCATAGCCGCCCAGCGCCTCGAACCGCCCCTGCACCTCACCGAACCGCTCGATGATGGCGTCCAGCCGGTCCATCTGCGCGGGATCGGCCATCGCCGCCTCCAGCGCCCGCAACTCGGCCGCCACCCCGCTGACATCGCCGGCCCCATCCATCACCTCGGCGGTGGCACTGCGCCCGGCCATCTCGCCCACATCCTGGCTGAAGAAGCCGATGCTCACCCCGCGATCCACCAGGATCTGGCCCTCGTCGGGCTGGTCCTCGCCGGTGATCAGGCGAAACACGGTCGTCTTGCCGGCACCGTTCGGCCCCACCAGCCCGATCTTCTCACCGCGCTGCAACGCGGCCGAAGCCTCGATGAACAGGATCTGGCGGCCATTCTGCTTGCTGACATTGTCGAGACGGATCATGGCCGGCCTTATGCCACGCTCCCGCCCGCCTGCGTCACCCCCTCCGTCACGCCCCAGGTATCCGCCACCCGGTAGCCGGCGGGGTAGGGGTCGGAGGGATCGACGACATACGAATGGAACCCCGTGATCCACGCCCGCCCGCTGATCGCCGGCACGATGCAGGGCAGGGGCCCCAACCGCCCCGCCGAGACGATGCGCCCCTTGAAGCGCGAGCCGATGATGCTGGTGTGGTCATAACGATCGCCAACGCCCAACAACCCACGCGCCGCCAGCGCCGCCAGTCGTGCCGACAAGCCGGTCCCGGTCGGCGAGCGGTCGGAGCGACCGGGCGCCACGATACAGGTATTGCGGCTCTCACCGCCCGCGGACGTGAAGGGCGAATGCAACTGCACGATGGAAATCCCGGAAATCGCATCATTTTCCGGATGCGTCACCGGATACCGCGCCCGCGCCGCCAGCCGGATGCGCTCGCCCAGCACCGCCAGGTCGCGCGCCTCGTCGGGCGTGATCGCAAAGCCCAGCTTCGTGGCATCGGTCATGGCATAGAACATCCCGCCATAGGCGATGTCGATGGTCATAGTACCGAAGCCCTCGACCTCCAGCGGAACAGCCAGATGGGTGGCGAAGCAGGCCACGTTGACCAGCTCCACCGAGACCACCTTGCCGTCCCGGCACTGGGCCACGACCTCCACCGGCCCCGCCGGCATGTCCAGGCGCAGCGTCGTCGTGGGCTCCTCCATCGCAACCATGCCGGTCTCCAGCAGCACGGTTGCGATGCAAATGGTGTTGGAGCCGGACATCGGCGGGTATTCCGTCGGTTCCATGATGATGGCCCCGGCGACGCAATCAGCGCGCTTGGGCGGCACGATCAGGTTCACATGGCGCGCCACCGAACCGCGTGGCTCGCAGATCAGCATCTGGCGGATGTCGTCGTGGTCGCGCTGCATCGCCTCGCGCTGGGCGAACACGGTGTCGCCGGGGGGAGGGAGCACGCCGCCGACGATCACATCACCGATCTCGCCCTCGGCATGGCAGCCGACAACCTGGATCATCCGCCGGGTCCGCATGCCCGTTCCTCGCGTCTCAATGTCGCAGAAGGTATATTATGGAAAGAACGGTCAACCGAGATCGACGTCGCGGTTCACGTCCTTGTACAGAAGATACGCCGCGTCGCCCCAGCCCGTCGGATAGAATTGCTGCGGGCAGTACGGCCCCATCCAGATGAAGTCGCCGGTCCACACCTCGTGCCAGGTGCGGCCCAGCAGGTACATGCCCTGGCCCGTCAGCATCAGCAGCCCGTGCTCCATGATGTGGGTCTCGACCATGGCGAAATGCGTGCCCGGCTTGAAGTGCAGGATATTGACCGCGAAATCGTAGCGCAGATCCTCCTCTGGCAGCAGGTGCTGCCAGCTTCGCCCGATGGTGTGGCGCAGCCGGTGCGCCACCTGGTCGGCATGGCTGACAATCACCGGCGGTGCGCCCAGTCCGGCATCGTCGAATTTCTTGCGGATCCAGGTCAGCCGCGCGCCGAAGGCGGATTCCAGGCGGTGCGCCGTGCCCGGCGGCAGGTAGGCATAGCCGCCGGCAGTCAGCGTATGGCGCTGCGTGCCGATGATGATGTCGCAGGAATGCTCCACAACATAATAGAAATGGCTGATTCCATCCACGCGCGCCGGCTCGCCACGGCCGCCGGGCTCGAAGGCCACCATCGCCTGGACGAAGCGCGCGCCCATCTGCGGCGAGGTCTGGAAGAACAGCCGCGCCCCGGACCACCCCGGCAGCCGGCTGTCCAGGATGCCGTCCGGCGGCATCACCGCGAAATGCGGCGTCACCATCGAGCGGTTGTGCCCTGCCACCCCCGGTGGAATCATGCCCTGTTCCATCCTAGCCTCCCCAAGTGCGATGGCCGCCAGCAGCCCTGCCCCGCAGCACCATGATCGTATGCATCCCTACCCCTCCGCCCGCAGCGACCAGGATTCCCATCCCGCCACCGCCGCCAGAATCGCTGACACGCACGCCGCCAGCGCCAGCGGCGACAGCCAGGTCGGCCCCCACGCCGACATCGGCACCAGCACCGCCAGCACCGTCAACCCCACCGTATGCGACGGCTGCCACCACCCGCGCAGCGTCCGCTTGAACGCCGCCGCCCCGGCCAGGAACAGCGCCGGCCCGCCGATCAACCCGAATGCCGCCCCGGCGCCGACATGCCCCAGTGGATGCGCCAGCACCAGCTCATCGCCGACCGCGCTGACGATGATCCCGGCCATGATCGGCAGGTGGATGTAGGTATAGGCATTGCGCGCCAGCAGCCCGGGATCGGCCGCCCCGGTGATCCGCGCCGTGCCCAGCCCGGCACCGCGGGCGAAGTAGATCCACCACATTGCCGCACTGCCGACGAAGGTCGCGCCAAACGCCAGCAGGCGCGGCGCGTCCCATACCGCGGCGGAGAATGTTGCGCCAGCCACCAGGATCGATTCGCCCAGCGCGATGATCACGAACAGCCCGCAGCGTTCCGCCATGTGGCCGCCCTCGATCGCCCAGTCGGTGATGCGCGAGGCGCCGAACCCCGGCACCACGAACCGCGCCGCCGGCGCCAGCAGCTCGATCCCCACCGCCACCGCCCATAGCGCCAGCCGCGCCGGCCCCTCGACCATCGCACCGGCCAGCCACAGCGGCGCGCTGAAGGCGAACCAAGCCAGGATGCGCAGGAAATTGCGCCGCAGCACCATGTTGCTCGCCGGCGTCACCGCCAGCATGAACAGCGTCCGGCCGATCTGCATCGCCACATAGGCGCCGGCAAACACCCAGGCGCGACCCTGGAAAGCCTGCGGCACCGCGCTGGCCAGCGCCAGCCCCCCGGCCATCATCGCCAGCAGCAGCAGGCGCACCGACACCAGCTCCGGGTCCAGCCAGTTGGTGACCCAGGAGGTGTAGATCCACAGCCACCAGACCGCCACCATCAGCACCGTGGTCTCGGCGACGCCCAGCAAGGTCAGGTGCGCCAGCAACCCGTGCGAGAGCTGGGTGATGGCAAACACGAACACCAGGTCGAAGAACAGCTCGATGAACCCGACCCGGTGGTGGCCGTGCCCGGTGAGGCGGAACAGCGAGGCCCTAGCCGCCATGACGGCACGCGGCCGGCGCCGCGTCCCCGGTGCCGCACGGCAGATCCATCGCCGGAGTCGCTGCCGGGAAATCGCGGATTCTCAATGTAAATGCGGCATATGCCACTGGCATGATGGACATTTCCTCGGGCTTTCGAACATCGAGTATGCCCGGAATTGCGCCAGGCCACGAATTGAGCATCCGCGATGTTCTGATTCGCCCGCACCCAGGCCGGCTGCCTGCCTCTGCCGCGATGCCGGCCGGCGCACTCTTCGGGTCGGGGACCAGGCGCTCGGCCCGCCGCGCGAAGGCGCGCGCCGGACCAGGCGGGTCTGGGCAGAGCCCAGCCTTGCCTACGATGGGGTCTTGTCTTCGGGGATTGGCAAGAGCCGGCAATCTGCGCGGCCCGTCAGCTCGCCGGCCGCGCCTTGCCGACCGCGCTGGCCGCGGAATCCACCATCTTGTCCAGCAGTTGGAAGAAGATGTCGATGCTGTATCCCACCAGGAAGGCGATGCTGAAGGTGGAGAAGCTGGCCGCGCCGGCGTCTCCGGACGGCCCGGCGGCGGGAGTCCAGAACCACGCGATCACCACGCCGGCCAGCCCGCCCAGGCAGATCCGATAGATCAGCCGCGCCACCGAGGGGTCCGGCATCAGCGGGTCCAGAATGCGGCGCATGTGGAACACGACCGCCCCGAGCATGCCGTACAGCCCCGGGATGACCCAGGCGCCGAGCAGCGCGCGGCCATCCTCGATATCCGAGATCAGCTTGGTGAATGCCGGAAAAGCCTGCGGATGAATCTGGATGCCGATGATTTCGTTGAATTTCGCGATGTTGCGGTATTCCGCGGTGATATCAGCCTCGATCCCCGACAGGGTCGGCACGGCGGCCACCGCCGCGGCGGTCGGGGCATCCGGCGCCTGGGTGCCGTAATTCTCTTGCCACTTGGCGATGTCGGCGCGCCAGTCCTCGGGGCCGGCGGCGGGCGCGGCTTCCGGTGCGGCCTGGAACTGCCTGGGGTCGGGCAGATAGACCAGGCGCAGCAGCGAACGCAGCGGCGACTCCAGCGCGCCGCGGACATCGTATGCCAGCGGCACGAAGGCGGCGATGCGCTCGTTGAGTTGCTGCAGGTCCGATACCGAGCGGGTGAAGCTCTGGTACAGGATGTCCTTGCCCGAGCCGGCCAGGGCGGCGGTGATTTCCGCCTGGTTCATCCGCGCCATGCGGAACACCCGCGCCACCTGTTCGGTGGGGCGCGAATCCTGGATCGCGTGCAGCGCGGCCAGCACGGTGTTGGCCTTGTTGTACAAAGCCGTGCAGAAGACCGTGATGATGAACAGCAGGATCCCGCAAAAGCCGAACAGGAAGCGGGCAAGCTTGCGGCCCGGCTGTTCGCCGAACGGATTCCATCCCGTCCGCAGGTCCAGCAGGGTGACCGGCGCGATCGCCGCCACCGCCTCGCTGAGCGCGGCATAGAGGCGGCTGACCTGTTCGGGCAGCGGTGGCGTGTCCTCGCCCGCGCGCAGCTCCGCCAGCGCCTCGACCAGGCCCGGCGACAGCCGACCGACCCGGCTGCCGTACTCCGCCACAAGCTGGGCATCTTCGATCAGCCCCGTCAGCCCGCTGCGATCCATCGCCCCCTCCGTTGCTGCCGCCCGGTCAGCCGCGATACCCTGCCACCGGCCCGGACGAGGTCGGGCAGGCACAGCGTGTGCCCGGCCGGCCCGGCGGATTGGCCCAGCACCAGGTTCGCGGCGTGTAGCAGACCGTGCCGGGCGGATGCGGCGGCACCCCCGATGCGGCATCGGCGCGCATGACCGCCAGCAGCATGGGCACCAGCCACAGCAGCACCTGAAGGATCGTGGGAACGTGGCGTGCCGCCTGCATTTGCCTCCCCGATGCGTTGGGCGTTCGCCGGCCGGTCAACCCCGTCGGCGAAACGCTCTGCCTTCGTTGCCGGACACTCTAGCGTTGCATGTCAACTTGGCGCGCCAAACTTCGGTGCCGCAATAGTTTTCCGCCAATACGGGTCAGGAAAGCGCGATTTCCATGCCATCGTACCCCGCCTCCACCCCCGCGGGCAGGTTGGCCTGCATCCAGGCCCAATCCAGGTCGGTGCCCATATGCGTCAGGATGGTGCGGCGCGGCCCCAGCCGCTCCACCCACCGCAACACCTCGGACAGCCGGGCGTGGGTGCGGTGCGGTCCGCGCTGGAAGCAGCTCACCACCCAGGTATCGACCCCCGCCAGCACTGCGAAGGCCCGTTCGTCCAGCACCACCACGTCGGTCGAATAGCCGAAGCCGCCGACGCGCAGCCCCAGCGTGCGCACCATGCCGTGGTCCTGGTCGAACAGCCGCACCGCAAAGCCGCAGGGCGCGATCACCGCGTCGGGCGCCACCACCACCGGCTCCACCACCGGACGGTAGAAGCCTGGCGGCCTCCAGGGCCGGAAGGCGTAGGCGAACCGCGCGGCGATGTCGTCCATCGTGGCCGCGGTGCCGAAGGCCTGGATCGGCCGCCCGACCAGGCGGTTGAGGATGCGGACATCGTCCAGCCCCATGATATGGTCGGCATGGGCATGGGTGTAGAGAATGGCATCCACCCGCCCGATCCCGCCGGCCATCAACTGGGCGCGCATGTCCGGCCCGGTATCGACCAGCAGCGTGCCGCCTTCGGCCTGGATGGCGATGCTGGTGCGGCCGCGGCGGTTGCGCGGCTCGGCCGGGTCGCATTCGCCCCAGTCGCCCCGCCCGTCCGCGCCGCCGAGCGTCGGCACCCCGGCCGAGCCGCCGGTGCCCAGCAGGATGACGCGCATCACGCCGCCTTGGCGAACAGGCAACGGAAATTTGCGGTGGTCAGCTCGGCCATCGTCTCGGGCGACACGCCATGCACCTCGGCCAGCACGCGCGCGGTGTGGACGACATGGCCGGGCTCGTTGCGCTTGCCGCGGAACGGCACCGGGGCGAGGTACGGCGCGTCGGTTTCCACCAGCAGCCGGTCGCGCGGCACGTCGCGGGCGATGTCCCTGATTTCCTGCGATTTCGGGAAGGTCAGGATGCCGGAGAAGCTGACATAGCCGCCCAGCGCCAGCGCCGCCTCGGCCAGCCCCCGCCCCGACGAGAAGCAGTGCAGCAGGAACGGGAATGGACCGCCCTGCCCCGCCTCCTCGGCCAGGATTGCCGCGATATCGGCATCGGCGTCGCGGGCATGGATGCACAGCGGCAGGCGGGAAAGCTGGGCGGCGCGGATATGGGCACGAAAACCCGCCTGCTGCCGGTCGCGCGGCGCCTTGTCGTAGAAATAATCCAGGCCGGATTCGCCGATGCCGATCACCTTGGGGTGGGTGGTTTCGGCGACGATCGCCTGCGGTGTCGGGGTTTCGCCCTCGCCGGCATTGTGCGGGTGGATGCCGACGGTGCACCAGACATTGGGATGGGCGTCGGCCAGCGCGCGCATCTCGGCCGAGCGGCTCAGCCGAGTGCCGATGGTCACCATCTCCGCCACCCCGGCCGCCGCGGCGCGGGCCAGCACGGCGGCGAGGTCGTCGCCCTGGAAATAGTCGAGGTGGCAATGGGAATCGATCAGCATCAGAGGTTTATACCAATTTCAGAGTCTTGACACACCGGAGTAAGCAGCGGGGCTCTGCCCCGCACCCCGCCAGGGGGCCGAGCCCCCTGGACCCTCAATGAATGGGGTCTGGGGGCCACTGCCTCCAGCGGGTTCAGGGCAGAGCCCTGGCCTCTTTACTCGGCCTCCTCGACGAAACGCGGGAATACCCCCTGGGGTGCCGGCAGCACGATGCCATCCGCCAGCGGCACGGCCAGGGCGGCGAAGTCGCGCGCATCCGCCCCCACGCCGAGCTGGTCCAGCATGGCACCGCATTTCTCCGGCATGAAGGGCTGCAACAGCGTCGCCACGGTGCGGATGACATCGGCCAGCACCCGCAGCACATGGGCCATGCGCACGGGATCGGTCTTGCGCAGCGCCCACGGCGCCTGGCGGTCGATATAGGCGTTGGCGGCACGGATCACCCGCCAGATCTCCTCCAGCGCGTCGCCGAAGGCCTGGCGGTCCATTAGCGCTCGAACATCGTCCAATAGAACATCGGCCAAGCGAACCATAATGGCGTCGTCCTGGGTTCTGGGCCCCGAGTCCGGCAGCCGGCCGTCGCAGTTGCGCGCGATCAGCGACAGCGAACGCTGCGCGAGGTTGCCGAGGTCATTGGCCAACTCCACATTCAACCGCGAAACCAACGCCTTGCGCGAGAACGTGCCGTCATTGCCGAACGGCACCTCGCGCAGCAGGAAATAGCGCAGCGAATCCAGCCCATAGGTATCGGCCAATTCCTGCGGGTCCAGCACGTTGCCCAGCGACTTGCTCATCTTCTCGCCGGCCACCGTCCACCAGCCATGGGCGAACACCCGCCTGGGCGCCGCGATCCCTGCGGCCAGAAGGAAGGCCGGCCAGTAAACCGCATGGAATCGCAGGATATCCTTGCCGACCATGTGCACATCGGCCGGCCAGAAATCCCATTTCGGATCGGCCTCGTCGGGAAAGCCGGCGGCGGTGATGTAGTTGGCCAGCGCGTCCAGCCAGACATACATCACGTGGTCGGGGTCGCCCGGCACCGGGATGCCCCATTTGAAGCTGGTGCGGCTGACGGAGAGGTCGCGCAGCCCGGACTTCACGAAGCTGGTCACCTCGTTGCGCCGTGTGGCCGGCAGGATGAAGTCGGGGTTGGCGTCGTAGAACGCCAGCAGCCGGTCCTGCCAGGCCGACAGGCGGAAGAAATAGCTCGGCTCCACCACCCATTCCACCGGCGCGCCCGACGGCGCCACCTTGGTGCCGTCCGGGCGGGTGGCCAGCTCACCCTCGTCGTAGAACGCCTCGTCGCGCACCGCGTACCAGCCCTCGTAGCCGCCGAGATAGATCTCGCCGCGATCGACCAGCCGCTTCCACAATTCGGCACAGGCACGCTTGTGGCGGTCCTCGGTGGTGCGGATGAAGTCGTCGTTGGAGATGCCGACGCGCTGCGTCATCGCCTTGAACAGCTCCGAGGTGCCGTCGGTGAAGGCTTGCGGCGACATGCCGGCGGCGGCGGCGGCCTGCTCCACTTTCTGGCCATGCTCGTCGGTGCCGGTCAGGAAGAACACGTCGAACCCGTCCAGCCGCTTGAACCGCGCCATCACGTCGCAGGCGATGGTGGTGTAGGCGTGGCCGATATGCGGCGCGCCGTTCACGTAATAGATCGGGGTGGTGATGTAGAATTTTGGTTTCATGACACTTTCGCCGTACCCTGGGCCAACAGCGCGAGCCCGGCCACGACCGCCTGGCGCTTGTCCAGGTAGGCGCTCTCGGTCTCGTGCTGCAGGCGCTTCAGCCCGTGCCACACGTCAACCCAGGCGGCAAGGGGGCGATCGCCGAGCAGCGCCGTCTGGTCGGGGTCCGCCCGCCCGCGCGCGGCGTCGCGCACCGCGGCGGCCAGGCCGGCGGCCAGCAGGTCCATGAAGGTGGAGAAGGCATCCTCGTCGCGGCCCAGCGCGTCGGCCACCGCGTGCGCGCGGGTGATATCCAGCCGCCCCGCATGCGCCAGAACCTGGTCGGCCAGTGCCGCCTGGCTCACGCCGCCGCCGGCCGCCAGGCGCAGGGCGCGGCCGATCGAGCCCTCGGCGATGCCGGCCAGCCTTGCGGCATCGTCGGGCGCGAGGTCATGCGCATAGCGGGCCAGCAGCCCGGCCACCACGGGCTCGCCCAGCGGTCCCAGCGACAGGCGGCGGCAGCGGCTGCGGATGGTCGGCATCAGCCGCCCGGCCGCCGAGCATACCAGCAACAGGATGGCGCGCGGCGGCGGCTCCTCCAGCACCTTCAGCAGCGCGTTGGCGGCGTTGCGGTTGAGGTCCTCGGCGCCATCGATCACCACCACCCGCCAGCCACCCTCGGCCGGGGTCAGGCGCAGGAAATCGGCGATGCGGCGGACATCCTCGATCACGATCTCGGCGCGCAGCTTGCCGCGCTCGTTCAGCGTGCGCTCGACCGTCAGCAGGTCGGCATGGCTGCCCGCGGCGACGCGGCGGAAGGTCGGGTGGTCCGGCGGCAGTGCCAGATCGTCGCCCGGCGTGCCACCGGCCAACAGGCGGCGGGCGAAGCGGAAGGCCAGCGTGGCCTTGCCGATCCCCTCGGGGCCGGTGACCAGCCAGGCATGGTGCAGCCGCCCGGCACGGATCGCCTCGGCCAGCATCGCCTCGGTGGCCGCGTGGCCGAGCAGGAGCGGGTTGGCGCGGGGGCTTGGGATCGACATCGGGTGCGTGCCTACCCCTCACCCCGACCCTCTCCCCCAAGGGGAGAGGGAGAAGGAGGCGCCCTCTCCCCTTGGGGGAGAGGGTTGGGTGAGGGGTTCTCGCCGCGCGCCGCCTGCTGGATCAGCTGGAGTACGCCGTCCAGATTTTCCATGACCTCGTTGTTCCAGACACGCGGGACCCGATACCCCTCGCCGCTCAGCCAGGCGTCCCGCTCACGGTCCGCCGGCGTGCCGACATGGGTGATGCCGTCCACCTCCACGACCAGCCACGCGGATGGCGCAAAAAAATCCATAATGTACGGCCCGATCGGCGTCTGCCGGCGGAACTTCAGGCCATTGAGCTGACTCGCCCGCAGTCGCCGCCACAACTGCTGCTCGGGCATGGTGGCATTGCGGCGCAGGGTGCGGGCACGGGCCACTGTCATCGCCGCACCGCTGGCGCCAGACGCACTCTCACCGCCTCCAGGATCGCGGCGGCCACCGTCGCCTCGTCCGGCTCGCCGTCGATCAGGGCGCAGCGCTGGAACTCGGCGCGGGCGATGGCGCGGAAGCCGTCGCGGATGGTGGCGAAGAACGCCGCGCCCAGGCGTTCGTAGCGGTCCGCCGCCGTGCCGCGTTGGGCCAGCCGGGCCAGCGTGGTTTCAACCGAGACATCCAGCACCAGGGTCAGGTCCGGCCGCGCCCGCAGCAGGCCGGTCAGCGTGGCGATGGTGCCGCGATCGGCACCCTGGCCGTGGCCCTGATAGACCATGGTGCTGTCGGCGAAGCGGTCGCACACCACCCAGATGCCGGCGGCCAGCGCCGGGCGGATGGTGCGCTCGACATGTTCGGCGCGGGCGGCGAAATGCAGCAGCGTCTCGGCCTGCGGCGACCAGTCGATGGCCCCGTCCAGCAGCAGCGTGCGCAGGTGCTCGGCCCCCGGTGCGCCGCCGGGCTCGCGGGTCAGCAGCACCGGCAAGCCGCGTTCGGCCAGCGCCGCGGCCAGCATCCGCGCCTGGGTGGACTTGCCGCCGCCCTCGCCGCCCTCCAGCGTGATGAACTTGCCCGCGACCACGCTGCCGGCCCAGCCCTATCCGCCCGTCAGGAAGCGGGTGACCACCGCGGCGGCGCGGCCGGGCAGGCCGAGGCGGGGCACGTCGGCGCCGGCCAGCAGCGGCATCTCCAGTTCCGGCACGCCGGGGCCGCTGATGCTGAGCTGGCCCAACCGCGTGCCGCGCAGCACCGGGGCAGGCACCGGCGCGTCATAGGTCAGCGTGATCCGGGCGCGGTTGCGCCAGCCGCGCGGCATGGTCACCACCAGGTCGCGCCCGCCGACCAGCGGCACCGTGGCGCTGGTGCCCAGGTGCACCGGCGCCTGCTCCACCACGTCGCCGGCGGTGAACAGGGTGGCGTTCTCGAACTCGCGGAAGCTCCATTCCAGCAGCCGCTCGCTCTCCTCGGAGCGCTCGCGTACCGAGGACAGGCCGTTGACCATCACGATCACCCGCCGCCCTGCCCGCTCGGCGCTGGCCACCAGGCCATAGCCGGCTTCGTCGGTGTGGCCGGTCTTGAGCCCGTCGGCGAGGTTCCGCTGCACCAGGGGATTGCGGTTCTGCTGCTCGATGCCGTTGTACTTGAAGGTCTTCTCCGAGTCGTAGTGGTAGTATTCGGGAAAGTCGCGGATCAACCGGCGCGCCAACAGGGCGATGTCGCGCGCGGTGCTGCGATGCTCGGGATGCGGCCAGCCGGTGGAGTTGCGGAAGACGGTGTGCTCCAGGCCGAGGTCGTGCGCCTTCTGGGTCATCAGCTCGGCGAACTGCTCCTCGCTGCCGGCGATGCCCTCGGCCAGCACGATGCAGGCGTCGTTGCCGGATTGGACGATGACGCCGCGGATCAGGTCCTCGACCTTCACCTGGGTGCCGACCTGGACGAACATCTTGCTGCCGCCCATGCGCCAGGCACGCTCGCTGACCGGCAGTTCCTGGGTCAGGGACAGCCGGCCGGCGCGCAGCATTTCGTAGACGATGTAGGCGGTCATCAGCTTGGTCATCGAGGACGGGATCATCGGCGCGTCGGGGTCCTTTTCCAGCAGCACCGCGCCGGTGGTGTAGTCCAGGATGACGGCGAACTTGGCCGCGGTATCCAGCGGGCCCAGCGGCGTGGTGGCCGGCGTGCCGGCGGGCTGCGGCGTGGTGCTGCGCGCGGCACGGGCCGGGCGCTGCGGCGGGCGTGGGCGGGCGGGTTGCGCCGCGGCAGGGGCAAGCAGCGACGTTCCGGCCAACAGGACCTGGGCGAGCACGATGCGGCGGTTCAGCATGCGATGGGGCCTCCCGGATGCGGGCGGGCAAGTCCAGCCCGTCGCGCAGGGCTATTCGATGACGATCCGCCCGTCCAGGCAGCCGGCGGGCAGGACCCGGCGCAGCGTGCCCTCGGCCTGGGCCAGGGTGGCCAGGGGGCCGATGCGCACCACCACCGAGCGGTCGCGCGGGGCATTGTAGTCGGCCAGCATGCGCGCGCCAAAGCCGGCCAGGCGGGCGCGCATGATCTCGGCCGCCTGGGTGCCGGCGAAGGCGCCGCATTCGATCGCCAACTGCCCGGGACGGGGCGAGGCCTGGGTGACCTGTTCGGCCAGGCGCAGCGGAATGGCGGCGGCTGCCGGGGCGGCGGTGGTGGCGGCGGCCACGGGGGCCGCGGCGGCGCTGCGCTGGCGCCCTGCCGCGGTGCCGGTGGGCGGGGCGAGCGCCTCGGCCTGCACCCCGCCGCGCGGGGCGGCGGCGACCTGGACCGGCGGCGGCGATGCGCGGCCGGGGGCCGGCTGGCCTTGCAGCTCGGCGGCGAGCTGGCGGCTTTCGGCTTCCAGCACCTGGAGCCGGACGCGGATCGCCTGGGGGTTGGCGGCGGCCAGCAGCTCGGCCACCCGGCGGGTGACGCCGATCAGGCGGGCGGGGTCGGCGGGGCCGCGGTCGTTGATGCGCACCACCACCTGGCGGCCGTTCTCCAGGTTGGTCAGCCGGGCGATGGCGGGCAGTTGCAGGGTGCGGTGGCTGGCGGCGAGGTTGGCGGAATCGAAGCTTTCGCCGTTGGCCGTGGCACCGCCGCGGCTGGTGACGATGGCCAGACCAGTCTCGGTCAGGGTGAAATCCTCGGCCGGGTAGCGCCACAGCCCGCCGGCCTGGTAGGGCGCGCCGATCACGTAGCGCGGACCGCCGCCACCGCCCAGGCCGCAGCCGGACAGGCCCGCCAGGGCGCAGAGCAGCAGCAGCATCCTCATGTCCCCGTCACCGCGTCGCCGATCAGGCCGACGGCCAGGGCGTAGTAGTCCGACGGGTTGTAGCGGCGGATCGCGGCGAAGTTCGGGTGCCAGGCCAGGAAGGCCTCGCCCCCTGCCCCGTCCGGCAGGATCACCGCCGCCTGGGCTTCGCCCGGCACGGCGCCGCGCGGGCGGATGCCGAGGCGGGCCCATTCGGCCAGCGGGCGGCGCTTGTCGCGTCCGGCCAGCGACGGGTCGAAGCCGCGCGGCAGGTCGAGCTGCTGGGCGGAGGCGAGCGGCGGGGTCCAGCCGGACTTGGCCAGGTAGTTGGCGATGGAGGCGAGGATGTCGCCGGTCGAGTTCCACAGGTCGCGATGCCCGTCGCCGTCCCAATCGACGGCGAAGCGCAGGAAGCTGTCGGGCATGAATTGCGGCTGGCCCATGGCGCCGGCGTAGCTGCCCGACATGCGCGCGGCGGGGATGTCGCCGGCGTTGATGATCTTGAGCGCGTTGAGCAGCTGGGCGCGGAAGAAGGCGGCGCGGCGGCCTTCCCAGGCCAGGGTGGCCAGGGACTCGATGACGTTGAAGCCACCGGTGAACTGGCCGTAGCCGGATTCCAGGCCCCAGATGCCCATCAGCGGCGAGGGGTGCAGCCGGTAGCGGGCGCAGATCTGGTCGATCAGGGCGCGGTGGCGGGTGAAGTTCTCGCGGCCGCGGGCGATGCGGGCGTCGGAGATCACCTTCTGGCGGTACTGCGCCCAGGTCAGGGTGAACTCGGGCTGGCGGCGGTCGAGCTCGATGACCTTCGCGTTGGGGCTGCGGATGCCGCGGAAGGCGGAGTCGAGCGTGGCCTGGCGGATGCCGGCTTTCAGCGCCTCGGCCTTCACGCCCTCGATGTAGGGCAGGAAGCTGGAGTCCGGTTTGGCGACCGGTTGCGGGCGCGGCGCCTGGGCCGCGGCGGGGGCGGCGAGGGCGGCGAGCGGGGTGGCCAACAGGGTGCGGCGGTGCAGCATGGGCGGGGTGTGCCACGAGTGCGGAGTCGGCGGCAATCGGGCGGCTTTGCGGACCCCCGCGTTTGCGCGAAGATGGCGGCCCTGATTGCGGAGGTGCCTGATGTCGATCACCCAGATTCTATCGGATTTCTCGGCCAACATCCGGCTGGACGCCCTGCCGCCTTCGGTGGTGGACCGGGCGCGGTTCCTGGTGCTGGACCTGGTGGGGAACATGGTGCGGGCCCGCGTCGATGCCGAGAGCACGCCGGCGGTGTTCGCGGCGGCCAAGGCGCTGGGGCTGGACCGCGGCGATTGCGGGGTGTTCGGCGAGACCAGCGGATGGTCGCCGGCCGGGGCGGCGCTGTTGAACGGGACCTTGGCGCATTCGCTGGATTTCGACGACACCCATGCGGCGGGATCGCTGCATCCCGGTGCGCCGGTGATTTCGGCGGCGCTGGCGGCCGGCGAGATGGCCGGGGCGCGCGGGGCGGATGTGCTGGCGGCGATCGTGGCGGGGTACGAGGTGACCTGCCGGGTGGCGCTGGCGCTGCCGGCCGGGGCGCATTACCAGCGCGGGTTTCATCCGACGGCGACCTGCGGGGCGTTCGGCGCGGCGGCGGCGGCGGGGCGGGTGTTCGGGCTGTCGGGGGACGAGATCGCCTCGGCGCTGGGGATTGCGCTGAGCCAGTCGGCGGGGAGCCTGCAGTTCCTGGCCAACGGGGCGTGGACCAAAAGGTTCCAGGTGGGCTGGGCGGCGATGGCGGGGCTCGCGGCGGCGACGCTGGCGCGGGAGGGGTTCAAGGGGGCGGCTTTCGCGTTGGAGGGCAAGGCGGGGTTCCTGGCGGCCTATGCCCCCTCCCCCGTTCCGGCGCGGGCGGTTGAGGATTTGGGCAGTGTGTTCGAGCTGATGAAGACGGCGGTGAAGCCGTATCCGTCCTGCCGGTATGGGCATGCCGGGATCGACGCCATGCTGGCGTTGCGGGCGGAGCATGGGCTGAAGCCGGAGGAGATCGAGGGCATCACCTATGGCACGTCGCGGTCCGGGATGATCCTGGTCGGCGAGCCGCGGGAGAAGCGGATCGATCCGCGCAATGTGGTGGATGGGCAGTTCAGCGGCGCCTTCGTGCTGTCGGCCGCGCTGGCGACCGGGGCGATGGGGTGGGACAGCTATGGCAGGCTGTTCGACCCGGTGATCCGCGGGCTGCTGCCCAAGGTGGTGTGCGAGGACGATCCGGAGATCGAGGCGGAGTTCCCAGCCAACATGTCGGGCAAGGTGACCGTGCGGGCGCGGGGCCAGGTGTTCACGAAGACGGTGGTGGTGCCGAAGGGCGAGCCGGATAATTTCCTGACCGAGGCGGAGTTGCGGGCGAAGTTCGCCGGGCTGGTGGACAGCGTGCTGGGGGCGAAGCGGTCGGCGGCGCTGGCGGATGCCGTGCTGGCGATCGATGGCAGCGACGATGTCGGGGCGCTGGCGCGGATGAGCGCGCCGCGGGGGTGAGCGGCTGGCTGCCCGCTGATCCCGCCCTGCTGGCCGGGGTGCTGCCGGCGGGGGCGATGGCGGTGCGCGGGGCGTTCCATCCCGACGGGGCCGACGGAGTGCCGGCGGTGGCTGGCCGCCCGGCCGGGACCCTGGTGCTGCTGGGCTGGACCGGCGGGGCGCAGTGGGCGGCGTTTGCCGGGTCGGCCGAGGCGGGGGACGGGCGGGCGGAGCCGCTGGACCGGTGGACGCGGCGGCTGGTGGATGCGGCGGCGGCGGCGCTGGGGGCGCGGGCGGCCTATCCCGGCGAGGGGCCGCCGTTCTGGCCGTTCCAGCGCTGGGCGATGCGGGCCGAGGGGATTGCGCCGTCGCCGCTGGGGCTGCTGATCCATCGGGACTGGGGGGTGTGGCACAGCTATCGCGCGGCGCTGGTGCTGGCCGGGCGATTGGACCTGGTGGCGGTGCCGGCGCGGACCTCGCCCTGCGACGGGTGCGCCCGGCCCTGTCTGGAGGCCTGTCCGGTGGCGGCGTTCGATGGCGCCGGCTACGACGCGGCGGGGTGTGCGGCGCATCTGGCCGGGCCGGTGGAGTGCCTGGAGGATGGATGCCGGGCGCGGGTGGCCTGCCCGGTGGTGCCGCCGGTGCCGTATGGGGCGGCACAGATGCGGTTCCACATGGCGGCGCTGCGGCGTGGGTTTCAGTAGATTGTTTCTTGAATGGAACGATTGAGTCGTGAGTGCGCCCGGTGGGTCCCTGGCATCGGGGGTTTCCAGGTGTGGAACGCAGCGTGGACATCGGCCGGTGCGGGGCGTGGCGCGCCGGCCACGCGGCGGGCGGTCGGGCGGCGGCTGAATGTCGCGCATTGCCGGGCCGGGCGCGCGGAGGCGGGGCGACGCTGCCTTGTGGGCGAGCGTGTCCGGCGCGGCGCAGAAGTCTTGGACCGGGCCGGCGACGCCAGGCTGAGTGTGGCGGGATTGCCAGGGGCGGCACGCAGGCCGGCGATCGCTGGACGCGATGCGGCGCGATGCGGGCCGGGGCGGCGTGGCGCGGAAATGGCTGGGCAGGCAGCCGGCCTGCCAGAGCCGGAACATGGTTTCGAACCGGTCGATCAGGCGGGTGAGGGCGGCCAGGATGAGGGCGTGCAGCATCGCGATCGCGCCGGTCTCGGCGGCCTGGTCAGCCAGGGTGCGGGGTGCATGAACTAACATGCCGTCGATATTATCTAACCGACCAGCTCGCTGCAAGGCTTATGGATGAAGTTTTTTTGCTTCTTTTTGTTCACAAAAAGAAGGCTTCTGGCTTTGCCTTTCCCCGACGCAACGGAAGCGGGCGATCGAACCAAGGTCCGCTTTCGTCAAACGGCCCATAGACAGGCATCCAGGGGACCCCGCCCCCCTGGTGGCGCGACCCGGCAGAGTCCCCTGGCCTTCCCTTGCCTGCGCGCCTAGGCTTTGCGCAGGTTGTGGAACAGGGGAAACCCGTTGAGCATGTCAGTGATGCTCTTGCGGTACGCGAAGGGCTGCATCCACGAGCCGGTCGGGATGTATGGCAGGTCCTGGAACGCCTGGACCTGCATCTCCTCGCAGATGCGCTTCTGCTTTGCCAGATCGGTGGCGTCGAGGAAGTCGTCGCGCAGCGACTCGATTTTCGCCGATGCCGGCCAGCCGATCGGCCCCGCCGTGCCCATGCCGCGAAGATAGGACTGGGTGGCTGGAGTCACCGCGATGATGCCGGGGATATAGTTGCACCATACGTTCCAGCCGCCCTTGTCGATCCCGTCGCGATTGGCCAGCCGCCGGATCGTGGTCCCCCAGTCCAGCGTCTGGTAGTCGAGGTTGATGCCGACCCGGCGGAACATGTCCCCGGCGATGGCGCTCATCGCATTGAGTGCCGGCAGGTCGGTCGGCACCACGAACACCACCTTCTCGCCCTTGTAGCCGGCCGCCACCAGGTCACGCTTGACCTTCTCGAAGTCGCGCGGCCCGGTCATCACTTCCATCCCGGCCTGCGACGCATAGGGGCTGCCGGGCAGGAAGAAGCCGCACTTGTCGTTCCACAGGGCACGATCCTCGCCCATCACGGCGGTCATGTAGTCGGTCTGGTTCACCCCGGCCAACAGGGCCCGGCGGATCGCCGGGTTGTCGAATGGCGGCTGGAGATGGTTGAAGCGGATCATCCCCATCAGGCCGCCGCGCTCCTTGGCTTCGACCAGGATGTCCTTGTGCGCCTTCAACAGCGGCAGCAGGTCGGGCTGCGGCTGTTCCCACCAGTCGATTTCGCCGGATTGCAGCGCGGCGGCCGCGGTGGCGGCATCGGGGATGGTGTGCCACTCGACCCGGTCAACATGCACCACGCGCGGCCCGGCGGCGAAGCTTGGGGTGCCGCTGCTGCGCGGCACATAGTCTGCCCATTTTTCATAGACCGCGCGCGCTCCCGCCACACGCTCGGCGGCGATGAAGCGGAACGGGCCGCTGCCGGTCATGTCGGTGATCTGCACGCTGCCCGGCTGGCTGGCCAGCCGCTCCGGCAGGATCGGGCAGAAGGCCGAAGGCTTGGCGAGCCCCGCGGTCAGCATCGGGAACGGCTTTTTCAGACGGAACTGGATGACCCGGTCCGACGGGGCCGACAATTCGTCGGTCACCGAACGGATATTCTGCCCGAACGGGTCGATCGCCCACCACCGCTTGACGCTGGCGATCGCATCGCGCGCCAGCACCGGGGTGCCGTCGTGGAACTTCGCGCCCTCGCGGATGGTCATCTTCCAGGTCTTGCCGTCGTTCTCGATGACATGCCCCTCCACCAGCTGCGGCTGCGGGGTGAAGCTGTCATCCAGCCCATAGAGCTGGTCATAGACCATGAAGCCATGCGTGCGGGTCACCAGCGCGGTGGCGAAGACCGGGTCCAGCATCGCCAGATCGGCCTGCGGCACGAAACGCACGATGCTGCGGTTCTGCGCCCTGGAGATGCGCGGTGCCGCGAGCGCGGCGCCGGCGGCAAGAAATGTTCTACGCTTCATGGGACACCTCAAGAAGTTCGACGACGCAGTCTAGCGGCTGTGCGCTGCATGGTCGAGGAGGGCCAACCTCGGCAGAGCCATCGAGGCGATCGACAAGGCGATCGCGGCCAGGCGCACCAATGGCTATCCCGGTGCCTTCTACTGGACCGCAGACCGAGGACGCGAAATGGCACAGATGGTCCCGGCGTTATGCCAGCCCTCGAAATGAATGACCGATGGGGTCAAGAAAGCCTGGGCTCCGCCCAGACCCGCCAGGGGCCGAGCCCCTGGACCCCATCCATTTAGAAAGTAATGGGATTCCAAAGGCCCTCGGCCTTTGGTGGGTGCAGGGCAAAGCCCTGCTCTTGCCTGGATTCATGGGCCATCCTTTTCGAGGATTGGTATTATGCCGAGCAGTTGCTGTTTCCTGCGGGCTCAACAGGAGACGGGCTCTCGCCGGCAGATTTGCGTCGTTTGGTTAACAGTCGGGAAGTTTTTTTTGCTTCTTTTTGTTCACAAAAAGAAGGCTTCTGGCTTAACTTTTGAAGCGGCGCCCCCCTCCGGCTCCCCCTGCAAGCGCGGGGGGAGCGACTGTCTTTCTGGTCAAGCGTTTTGTGGGTTCCACGGGGTCTTGTCCCTGAGGATTGCGTTGAGGATGGTGAGGAGCTTTCGCGCGGTTGCGACGATGGCGACGATCTTGGGTTTG
>JADLHF010000220.1 GCA_020848935.1 Acetobacteraceae bacterium | reverse complement strand
GTGCCGCCGCGCTGCAACACGGTGTCGCCGGCCAGCAGCGGGAAGCTGCCCCAGGCGTTGTAGGGCGCGGCCAGCGAGCCATCGCCGTCATCGGGCGCGGTCGGGTCCAGGTAGATCACCCGCCCGGCAGGAGTGTTGGACGCGGCCGGGTCGCGGATTGCGCCAGCGCCGATCGGGCCGATCGTGGGTGGGGGGATGGCGGTCACGGCGCGTACGGCGTGCCGCGACGAGCGCGGGGTGTCGGCATCACGGGCGCGGCCAAAGCGAGCTCCAGTCTAGCGAAAGCCCGCAACACCGGCGCGGACGCGTGCAGCTACGTGTCCTTCTTATTACCTATTTGCTTCAAAACTGTTAATCCGGTCGTGGCGGCGCCGGTGGATTTCCAGCTATGCAATCGTCGCGCAATCCGGCCGCCGAGGTCGCGTGCCTGCCGGTTCGCGCGGGGATCAGCCGCGGATGGCGGCGGGGGAGGCGGCGGGGGAGGCGGCGGTGGCGGGGTCCCAGCCGCCGCCGAGGGCGCGGTAGAGCTGGACCAGGTTGAGCGAGACGGTGGTGGTGCTGTCGGCGTGGTCCTGCTCGGCCGCGAGCAGGGCGCGCTGGGCGGTCAGCACCTGGAGGAAGTCCGACACGCCTTCCTCGTAGCGCAGCCGGGCCAGGGCGAGGGCGCGGCGGCCTTCGGCGACGGCCTGGCCGATGCGGTCGCGGCGGCGCTGTTCGGTGCCGTAGGCGGTGAGCGCGTTGTCCACCTCGTGCAGCGCGGTCAGCACGGTGCGCTGATAGATAAGCGCCGCCTCCTGCTGCTGGGCCTCGCGCAGTTCCAGGGTGCGGCGCAGGCGGCCGCCCTCGAAGATCGGCAGGGTGACCGAGGGGCCGAAGCCGTAGGTCTGCGAGGCCCATTCGCCGAGGTTCTTGAAGTTCAGCCCCTGCAGCGCGCCGCTGCCGGAGAGTATCACGCGGGGGAAGAAATCGGCCTTTGCCACGCCGATCACCGCGGTGGCGACGTGCAGGTTGGCTTCGGCCATGCGGATGTCGGGGCGGCGGCGGGTGAGCTCGCCGGGCACGCCGACGGGCACGCGCGGCGGCACCGGCGGCAGGGCGCGCGGGGCGGCCAGGGCGACGAGGCGGGCGCCGGGCTGTTCGCCGAGCAGCAGCGAGATGGCGTTGACCAGGCGGGCCTGTTGCTCCTCCAGCGTCGGGAGCTGGGCTTCGACGGTGGCGACCTGGGTGGAGGCGTTGGCGACGTCGAGATCGGTGGTCAGGCCGCCGGCGGCGCGGCGGCGGGTCAGCGCGAGGTTCTGGCGGGCGATGTCCAGGTTCTGGCGCACGATGGCGGCCTTGCGCTGCACGCCGCGCAGGACGATGTAGCTGCGGGCGAGTTCGGCCGAGGCGGTGACCAGGAGGTCGCGCCGGGCTTCCTCGCTGGCCGCCACCTGGGCTTCGGATGCTTCGACCAGGCGGGCGACGCGGCCCCACAAGTCGATCTCCCACGACAGGTCGAAGCCGACCTGGAACAGGTCGTAGGGGTGGAGCAGGCGGGTGTTGGGCGAGGAGGTGCGGCCGCCGAGGCCGTTGGCCAGGATGGCGGGGTTGGTGGTGGCGCTGGTGGCGGTGGCCGAGGTGCCGCGGCGGCTCTGCTGCTGGCGGGTGTAGGAGCTGTTGAGGTTCATGCCGGGGCTGGATGCCGCCTCGGTGATGCCGAGCTGGGCGCGGGCTTCGGCGAGGCGGAAATCGGCGGTGCGCAGGTCGAGATTGGCGGTGGCGAGCTGGGTCTGCATCTCGTCCAGCAGCGGGTCGGCGAAGACCTTCCACCAATGGGGGTCGAAGGGTTCGGCGACCGGCACGCTGGCATTGGCGGCCGGCGGCGCGGCGGGGGCGGCAGCGAACCAACTCGTGGGCTTCCACCATGCCTCGGGCGCGGCGAAATCCGGCCCCATCCTGGTGCATCCGGCCAGCAGCGGCAGCGCCGCCGCCAGCACGATGTGGTGCTTCATGCCCAATCCAGCCCCTCCTGCACGATATCCCGAGTCCGCCAGGGTAGAGCGCGGACCGGTGGGGTCAACGTTGGCCGGGCAGGGTCTGCCCTGCATCACGGCGGCGAGCACGCACACGGCGCGGGCGTGGAAAGCGGGTGCAGGGTTTTTGTTGCTATATGGCAATGACTACAGGCGCGGGTCGGCAACCCTGCTGGAGGGGTCGAGTGACGGATCGGAGCGGCGGGCGGGGGGTGGCGCGCGGGCGGGGTGCGGGGGCGGATGCGGTGTGGCGGGCATGGGGGATGGCGCCCGGAAGGGCGGGCGCGGGGCCGGGCGAGGTTGGCGGATGCGCGTTGCGGCGCGCGCACGGGGGCGGCGCGAAGGAGGGTGCCGGCGGTGCGGGATGGTGCGGTCGCGGCGGGCCTTGCGCGCGGGCGTGGTGTGCCGGCGGGCGGCGGGGGTGGCGGTGTGCGGCGGGGGGAGCTGGCCGGCCTGCCAGAGCTGGAGGAGGTTCTCCAGCTGGTCGAACAGGCGGGCGAGGAGGGCCATGAGCATGGCGTGCAGGGCGTCGGGCAGCCAGAAGGGCGCCGTGTCCGCCGTGGCGGCAGCGCGAAGGCGGGCGAACCCTTCGATCGCCGATGTATGGGGAACTGACATTTGTTGAGATTTTATCTAACTGTCGGAACCGCGCCAATGGGAAATTTCGGGGTCCTGGCGGGTGGGGTGCCGGCAGCGTGGGTCCGTCACTTCGTTCAGGATGGCGGCAAGAAGTGGATGAAGTTTTTTTGCTTCTTTTTGTTCACAAAAAGAAGGCTTCCTTTCTTGCCATCGCGGCGGATTGCGCTGCTCTGCCGCCGCGGTTGATACTGGCGGGTGGGGGGTGTGACATGGCTGACGATTTGATCCGGCTGACGGCGCGCGAGGCGGTGGCGCGGTTGCGGCGGGGGGAGGTTTCGCCGCTGGAGCTGATCGATGCGGCGGAGGCGCGGATCGGGGCGGTGGATGGGGCGGTGAATGCGCTGCCGACGCTGTGCCTGGAGCGTGCGCGGGGGCATGCGCGGGCATTGATGGCGGGGCGGCGGCGGGAGGCCGAGGGCGCGGCCGGGTGGCTGGCGGGGTTGCCGGTGGCGATCAAGGATCTGATGGATGTGGCCGGGGTGCGGACGACGTATGGCTCGCCGATCTTTCGCGACCATGTGCCGGAGCGGTCGCATCCGCTGGTGGAGCGGATCGAGCGGCTGGGCGGGATTGTCATCGGCAAGTCGAACACGCCGGAGTTCGGGGCGGGCGGCAATACGTTCAACGAGGTGTTCGGACGGACCAGAAATCCGTGGAACACGGCGCTGACCTGCGGCGGGTCGACGGGCGGGGGCGCGGTGGCGCTGGCGACGGGGATGGCGTGGCTGGCGCATGGCTCGGACCATGGCGGGTCGCTGCGCGGGCCGGCGACGCTGTGTTCGGTGGTGGGGATGCGGCCCTCGCCCGGTCGGGTCACGCGCGGGACGAGCAACAACTTATGGTCGCCGCTGTCGGTGCAGGGGCCGATGGCGCGTACTGTGGCCGATCTGGCGCTGTTCCTGGACACGATGGCGGGGCAGTGCGGGCACGACCCGATGACGTTCGACGCGCCGGGGGAGAGTTTTTCCGCCGCGGTGGCGCGGGCGCAGGGCCCGTTGCGGGTGGCATTCACGGCGAACTATGGCGGGCGGGTGCCGGTGGACCGGGAGACGCGGGAGATCTGCGCGCGCGAGGTGCGCAAATTCGAGGCGGCGGGGTGCGTGGTGGAGGAGGCGTTTCCCGATATCGGGCCGGCGGAGGAGGTGTTCCTGGCGCTGCGGTCGCAGCATTTCGTGGTGGACCGGGAGTTGCAGCTTCAGACGCATCGCGACGCGATCAAGCCGGACATCATCTGGAACACCGAGCAGGGATTGCAGGGGTCGCCGAGCCGGATCGCCTGGGCGGACCGGGAGCGGGCGGCGCTGTTCCGGCGGTTCGCGGCGTTCTTCGGCGACTGGGACGTGCTGGTGACGCCGGGGGCGCCGTCGCCGGCCTGGGACGTGATGCTGCGGGCGCGCGACACGATCGACGGCAAGAAGCTGGACAACTACATCGCCGGCGGGCTGCTGACCTCGGCGATCACGCTGACCTCCTGCCCCGCCGTGTCGGTGCCGTGCGGGTTCGACCGGTTCGGGCGACCCGTCGGGTTGCAGATCGTGGCGCCGGCGCGGCAGGAGGCGCGGGCGTTGCAGGCGGCGGCGCTGTTCGAGCGGGTGGCCGGGTTGGACCGGATGGTGCCGATCGATCCGCGAGAGGGGGTGGTGCCGGATGAAGAATAGGCCTTCTTTTTGTGAACAAAAAGAAGCAAAAAAACTTTTATCAATTGGTCCGGTATCCCCTGCCCTTATGAATAAAAGTTTTTTGGTTCTTTTTTTCAAAAAGGAACAACTTCCTTGAGCGGCATGCGCCATCATCTGGCCACGCTGTATCGCGAGCTCGGCCTGCGCGGGATGAACCAGGCGGCATCGGGCAATGTCAGCGCGCGGACCAGGCGCGGGATGCTGATCACGCCGACTGGGGTGACGGCGGACGGGGTGGCGCCGAAGAGCCTGGTGGCGATGGATTTCGACGGCCGGCATGCCGGGCGGCTGCGGCCGTCCTCGGAATGGGAGATGCATGCGGCGATCTATCGCGCGGATCCGGCGGCGCGGGTGATCGTGCACACGCATTCCGATGCCGCGACGGCGCTGGCGTGCCTGGGGCTGGGTTTGCCGGCGTTCCATTATTCGGTGCTGGCGTTCGGGGGGGCGGAGGTGCGGGTGGCGCCCTATGTCACCTTTGGCACGCCGGCGTTGGCGGCGGCGGCGGCGGCGGCGATGTCGGGGCGCAGCGCCTGCCTGCTGGCCAATCACGGCATGATCTGCCATGCGGCGACGCCGGGGGCGGCGCTTCAGGCGGCGCTGCTGCTGGAGGCGTTGTGCCGGCAATACCTGATGGCGCTGTCGGCGGGGGTGCCGCGGTTGCTGGCCGCGGACGAGATTGCGGCGGCGCGCGCGCGCTTCGCCAGCTATGGGCAGCAGCCCGCATTGCACGACGAGGAGTGAGCATGAGCAGCACCGAGAGCGTCCTGGCCAAGGCCGACACCCTGATGCCGGCGGCGGAGGCGCGGTGGATCGACTGGCTGCGGATTCCCAGCATTTCCGCGCAGCCGGCGCATGCCGGGGATTGCCGGCGGGCGGCGCAGTATGTGGTGGACGAGCTGGCGGCGATGGGGTTCGAGGCCAGCCTGCGCGAGACGGCGGGGCATCCGGCGGTGGTGGCGCATCATCCCGGCCCGGGGAAGGGCCCGCACCTGCTGTACTACGGGCATTACGACGTGCAGCCGCCCGATCCGCTGGAGCTGTGGAACTCGCCGCCGTTCGAGCCGACGCGGGTGGCGGGGCCGCATGGCGACCGGATCTATGCGCGCGGCGCGGTGGACGACAAGGGCCAGGTGGCGATGTGGCTGGGGGCGTTCCGCGCCTGGTTCGAGGCGACGGGGGGGATGCCGTGCCGCATCTCGGTGGTGATCGAGGGCGAGGAGGAGACCGGGAGCGCCAATTTCAAGCCGTTCGTGAAGGTGGCGAAGGAGGAGCTGAAGGCGGATGTCTGCATCGTCTCGGATACCGGGATGTGGGACATCGACACGCCGGCGATCGGCACCTCGCTGCGCGGCATGGCGTATCTGGAAGTGACGCTGAAGGGGCCGAACCGGGATCTGCACTCCGGCATGTATGGCGGCTCGGCGCTCAATCCGATCAATGCGCTGGTCACCGCGCTGGGGGGATTGAAGGACGGCGACGGGGTGGTGCAGGTGCCGGGGTTCTATGACGGGGTGCGGGACATCTCGTCGGCGAAGGCGAACCAGTGGGCGTCGCTGGGGTTTTCCGAGGCGGCGTTCCTCGGCGCGATCGGGTTGTCGGTGCCGTACGGGGAGGCCGGGCGCGGGGCGCTGGAGCGGCTGTGGGCGCGGCCGACATGCGATATCTGCGGCATCTGGGGCGGGTATCAGGGGGCGGGGACGAAGACGGTGATCGCGTCGGAGGCCTCGGCGAAGGTGTCGTTCCGGCTGGTGCCGGGGCAGGACCCGGCGGCGGTGGAGGCGGGGTTCCAGGCGTTCATGCGGGCACGGGTGCCGGCGGATGCGACCTTGGAGTTTTCGACGTTCGGGTTGTCGTCGGGGCTGGAGATGGCGCTGGATTCGCCGTTCATGAAGGCCGCACAGGCGGCGCTGGCGGATGAGTATGGCAGGCCGGCGGTGCTGGCGGGGGTGGGCGGGTCGATCCCGGTGGTGGAGACGATCATGACGGAGCTGGGGATGGACTGCATCCTGATGGGCTTCGGGCTGGAGGACGACCAGGTGCATTCGCCCAACGAGAAGTTCGAGGTGACGTGCTTCCGCAAGGGGTTGCGCAGCCATGTGCGGCTGCTGGGCAGGATCGGGGGAGCCTGAGGTGCCGCTGTACGAGCTGAACGGGGTGCGGCCGCAGGTGCCGGCCTCCGGGCGCTACTGGATCGCGCCGGATGCGCATGTGATCGGCAATGTGATCATCGGGGAGGATGCCGGGATCTGGTTCGGGGCGGTCATTCGAGGGGACAACGATCCGATCCGGATCGGGGCGCGGAGCAATGTGCAGGACAACTCGGTGCTGCATTCGGACAGCGGATCGCCGCTGACGATCGGGGCGGATTGCACGATCGGGCATAGGGTCATTCTCCACGGCTGCACGATCGGGGACGGGGTGCTGGTCGGGATGGGCGCGACGGTGCTGAACCGGGCGGTGATCGGGGCGGGGTGCCTGGTGGGGGCGAATGCGCTGGTGACGGAGGGGAAACTGTTCGAGGCCGGGTGGATGGTGCTCGGGAGCCCGGCCAAGGCGGTGCGGGAACTGGGGGCGGAGAATGTGGCGCGGCAGGCGCGGTCGGCGATGGGATATGTGGAGAACTGGCAGCGGTTCAAGGCGACCTTGAAGCGGATCGACTGAGGGTACGGCTTGACAGGAGCTTGCGCCTGATCCGAAATGTTTCGGCGATCCCCCTTGCGAGCAGGCGGGCGCGCCTGCCCGGGGGAATTGCCAACGGGAGGATCAGCCATGCCGAAATTCCTGATCAGGGGATCCTACACGCCAGAAGGCATGAAGGGGCTGCTGAAGGACAAGGCCTCCGGGCGCGAACGGGAAGTTGCCGCGGCCTGCGAGGCGATGGGCGGCAAGCTCGACTCGCTGCACTACGCGCTGGGCGATGACGACGTGTTCGTGCTCGTTGACATGCCGAGCCATGTTCAGATGGCGAGCCTGGCGGTGGCGGTGGGCACCAGCGGGCTGGTCGCCACGCGCACCGTGCCGCTGCTGACGGTGGCCGAGATGGACAGGGCGCTGGGGGAACCGCCGAAATACCGTCCGCCGGGCGGCTGACGGCGCCGGGCGCTGCCTGCGTCAGCCGGTTGCGCCCGGCTGCTCGCGCGCGCCGAGGGTGGTGCGGAGGAAGTCGGCGAGGAAGCGGGCTTCGTCGCGCGCCAGGTGGCGGCCGAGGGTGACGAGCCCTGCCCCGAACGCCAGCATCGCCGGGGGGACCAGCAGGGCCAGCCAGGTGCTGCTGGTGGCGGCGTGGGGGGCGTCGGCCAGGGCGACGAGGGCGGGGCCGGACATGAGGACGACGGCGGCGATGACGGCGGCGAACCAGGCGGCCATGAAGGCGATGACCAGCAGATGCGGGGCGAAGCGGCAGTGCAGGTGGGTCTGGCCGCCGCGCTCGGCCATGTCCGCGACCAGGAAGGTTTGGAACGAGTTGCGGTAGGCGATGCGTTTGTGCAGGCGCAGCCTGGCGGGGCCGATGCGGCCGATCACCGGGTTGGCGCCGCGCAGGGTGAGCGGGGTGTCGGTGCGGGCGAGGAGCAGGCGGCGGCATTCCTCGCGCGGGTGCGGGGCGATGAGGTGCAGGGCCGGCACGGCGCTAGGCGAGGCGGAGGAGGATCTCGGCCAGGGCGGCGGGGGCGGTGATGTTGGGGCTGTGGCTTTCCGCCATTTCGTGGAAGTCCCAGCCCGGCGCCGCGCGGAAGCGGTCGGCGAATTGCTGGAAGACGTCGGGGCCGGTCTTCTTCGTGCAGTGGATGTAGCTGCGCGGGTAGGCGGGTTCGGGATGGATGAGGTGCAGGCGGTTGCTGAAGCAGCGGGCCGGCTGGGCGACGCGGCGCGGGGCGATCCAGGCGAGGTCTTCGGCCGAGGTGTCGGGCGCGGGCGGGTTGGGGGCGAGCAGCCAGCCGTACTGGGCCTCGGGGACGCGGCCGGTGAGGTCGTTGAGCGACTGGCCGGAGTTGGGGACGAAGGCGTCGAGATAGACCAGGCGGCGGATGAGGTCGGGGGCGCGGTCGGCGACGCCGGTGGCGACCATGCCGCCGTAGCTGTGGCCGACCAGGATGATGTCGCGCAGGTCCTCGAAGCGGATCACGGCCAGGGTGTCGAGAACGTGGGTTTCGAGGCCGACCAGCGCGTGGGCGAGGTGGGCGCGCTCGCCGAGGCCGGTGTAGCTGGGGGTGAAGACCTCGTGGCCGGCGGCGCGCAGCAGGGGGCGGACCCGCTTCCAGGCCCAGCCGGCGGACCAGGCGCCGTGGCAGATCAGGTAGGTGGCCATTGTGGGTTCTCCCTGGTGGGTCGGGCGGGTGGCGGTCAGGCGGGACGCTCGTCACCGCCGACGCCGAGCTGCTTGAGCTTGCGGTGCAGCGCGCTGCGCTCCATGCCGACGAAGCTGGCGGTGCGGCTGATGTTGCCGCCGAAGCGCAGCAGCTGGGCCTGGAGGTACTGGGTTTCGAACAGGTCGCGGGCCTCGCGCAGCGGCAGGGCCATGATGTCGGCGGAGGGGTCGCTGTTGAACAGGGCGGGGGCGGCCGAGCCGATCTCGGGCGGCAGCATCTCGGCGCGGATCGGCTCGCCGGCGCCGCCGGGGGCCATGATCAGCAGCCAGTCCATCAGGTTGCGCAACTGGCGCACGTTGCCGGGCCAGTCATAGGCCTGGAGCGCCGTCAGCGCGTCGGTGGACAGGTCGCGCGGCGGCATGCCGGAGCTTTCGGCGGAGCGGCGCAGGAAGTGGTGGGCGAGCAGGGGCACGTCCTCGCGGCGTTCGCGCAGCGCGGGCATGCGCAGGGGGACGACCGCGAGGCGGTAGAACAGGTCCTCGCGGAAGCGGCCGGCGGCGATCTCGGCCTGGAGGTCGCGGTTGGTGATGGCGAGCACGCGGACATCGACGCGCACGCGCTGCGAGCCGCCCAGCCGCTCGAAGGCCTGGTCCTGGAGGGCGCGCACGATCTTGCCCTGGGTTTCCAGCGGCATGTCGCTGACTTCGTCCAGCAGCAGGGTGCCGCCATGGGCGCGCTCCAGCACGCCGGCGCGGCGCGGCTGGGCCATCGGGTCGGGGCCGGCCTCCACGCCGAACAGCTCCTCCTCGAAGCGGGCGGGGTTCAGGGTGGCGCAGTTCAGCGCCACGAACGGGCCGTCGGCGCGGCGCGAGCGGGTGTGGACCATGCGGGCCACCACCTCCTTGCCCGAGCCGGCGGGGCCGGTGATGAGCACGCGCGATCCGGTGGGGGCGACTTTTTCGACGGCGCCGCGGATGGCGGCGATGGCCGCGCTGGCGCCGGTCAGCTCGGCCTCGGCGCCGGCGCGCAGGCGCAGCTCGGCGTTCTCGCGGGCGAGCTTTGCCGCCTCGATGGCGCGGCGGCAGACCAGCAGCAGGCGGTCGGACTGGAACGGCTTCTCGATGAAATCATAGGCGCCGTGCTGGATGGCGGCGACGGCGGTCTCGATGGTGCCGTGGCCGGACATCATCACCACCGGCACCTGCGGTTCCTCGCTGTGCAGCGCCTCAAGGATGCCGAGGCCGTCGAGGCGCGAGCCCTGGAGCCAGATGTCCAGGATGACCAGCGAGGGGCGGCGGGTGCGGAAGGCGGCGATGGCGCCGTCGGAATCGCCGGCCTGGCGGGTTTCGTAGCCCTCGTCGCCGAGCAGGTCGGCGACCAGCATGCGGATGTCGGGCTCGTCATCCACGATCAGGATATCATGCGCCATGGCGAGTGCCCCGCGGCATCGGCGGCTCAGCCGGCCGGCTTGAGCGGCAGGAACAGGCAGGCGACCGCGCCGCCGCCGGGCCAGTCCGGCGCGGCCGCGCGGTCGGCCAGCGTGACGCGGCCGCCGTGGTCCTCCATGATTTTCTTGACGATGGCCAGTCCAAGTCCGGTGCCTCGCGGCTTGTGGGTGACGTAGGGCTCGGTGAGCCGGTCGCGATCCTGCCCCGGCAGGCCGATTCCGTCATCGGCGACGACGATGACAATCTCGTCGCCCTGCAGCGCGACGCCGACGGCGATGTGGCCGGGGGGCGGGGTGCCGTCGGCGGCGGGAGGGCGCATCGCCAGGGAATCCGCGGCGTTCTGCAGCAGGTTGGTCACCGCCTGGCCGATCTGGCGCCGGTCGCACGGGGCGGTGGGGCCATGATCGGGGATGTCGGTGGTGAACACCACATTCTGGCGTGCCTGGCGCTGCAGGACCAGCGACTCGCGCACCACGCGGCCGATATCCTCGGGCTTGATCACCGGCTGGGGCATGCGGGCGAAGCGGGAGAATTCGTCGACCATGCGGCCGATATCGCCGACATGGCGCACGATGGTGTCGGCGCACTGGATGAAGGTTTCGCGGTCGGAGGTGATTTCGCCGGCGAAGCGGCGCTTGAGGCGTTCGGCGGAGAGCTGGATGGGGGTCAGCGGGTTCTTGATCTCATGGGCGATGCGCCGCGCCACGTCGGCCCAGGCGGCGGTGCGCTGGGCGGATTGCAGCTCGGTGATGTCGTCGAAGGTGGCGACGAAATTGGCCACCCGGTCGGGCCGCTCGCGGCCGTCGCCGTCCGGGGGCACGGCGGTGCGGTCGGCGCCGATGCGCAGCAGCAGGGTGCGGCGCTGGCCGGCGGCGCCGTCGCGCATCGAGCCCAGATGGATTTCGGCGGTGTGGGCCTGGGCGGGGGCGGCGATGGCGGCTTCCAGCAGGGGGGCGAATTCCGGCACCACCTCGGCCAGGGGCCGGCCGACCTCGCGCAGCAGGTCGCGGCCCAGCAGGGCGCCGGCGGCGCGGTTGGGCAGTTCGATGCGGCCCTCGGGGTCCAGCCCGATGACGCCGGCCGAGACGCCGGACAGCACGGTCTCGGTGAAGCGGCGGCGCTCGTCGATCTGGCTGTAGGCGTCCATCAGCTCGCCGCGCTGGGCGGCGAGCTGGCCGGTCATGCGGTTGAAGGCGCGGCTGAGGCCGGCGATGTCGTCGCCGGTATCGACCTCGGTCACCCGCACCGTCAGGTCACCGGCGCGCACCCGCTCGGCCGCGGAGATCAGCCCGCCGACCGGGCGGGCGATCTGGTTGGCCAGCACCAGGCCGATCAGTACCGCGGCGGCCAGCACGCCCAGCGCCACCAGGGCGAAGACCACGGCGAAGGTCACCTGCAGCCCGGTGCGGTTATGGTCCAGCCGTTCGTACAGCGCGACCGCGCTTTCCGTCTTGACGATATGGTCCAGGATGGTGGGATCGACCAGCCGGCCGATCACCAGCATCAGGGTGGGCGTGGTTTCCAGCATCACCACGCCGCGCACCTTGGTCTGGTCGTCGCTGCCGAGCACCGCCACCTCGCCGGAGCGCGCCAGCTCGGTGGCCCAGGCCGGCGGGATGTCCGCACCCAGGCCGGACAGGCCGCCGGCCGAGGCGACGACCTGGCCGGTGACGGGCTCGTAGATCATCGAGTCGGTCAGGCCGCGCAACCCGGTCTGGGTGGCGAGGAAGTTGAGGAAGCCGTTGGGGTCGGTGGACATCAGCCGCAGCCCGCCGCGCACGAGGTCGGCGGCCATGCCCAGCGCGTCGGCGCGGATGTTGCTGCGGTGTTCGTCGGCATAGGCACGGGCGACCGACAGGCTCTGCTGCAGGGCGGTGCGCACCGGGTCGGCGAACCAGGCCTGGATGCCGAAATTGAAGAACAGGGTGGCGAACACCGCCACCACGATGGCCGGGGTGACGGCGACCACGCTGAACAGCAGCACCAGGCGGACATGCAGCCGTGCACCCGCGGCCGCGCGCCTTCGTTCCATCCAGACCCGGGTGAGCCGCACCGCGAGGGCGGCGGCGAGCAGCAGCACCACCACCAGGTTGGCCAGGACCAGGGCGAAGACCTGGTTCGGCCGCTGCACGCCGCTGGCCAGCACGGCGAAGGTGGCCACCCCCAGCGTCAGCGCGACGGCGGCCAGCACCAGGGTGGCGGCGCGGCCCAGCAGCACTTCGATCAGCCGGGTCAGGCGGGCGCGCAGGTCCAGCCGGGCGCGCAGGGTGGGACGGCGGCGGCCGGCAGGCGGGACCGCGGGCTGCAGGGTGGCGGATGGGGGGGCCGCGCCGTTCATCGCCGGGTCAGGCAACGCCGCGCACGACCGGGATGTCGAGATCACGGATCTTCTTGCGCAGCGTGTTGCGGTTCAGCCCCAGCATCGCCGCGGCCTTGATCTGGTTGCCGCGGGTGGCGGCCAGGGTCATGCGGATCAGCGGGCGTTCCACCTCGGCCAGCACGCGGTCGTAGATGTTCGACGGGGCGACGCCGTCGCCGTGGGCGGCGAGGAACTGGCGGATGTGCCGCTCCACCGCCTGGGCCAGCGGTTCCTGCACCGGATCGGGTTCGCCGGCGCCCCCGCTGGCGGAGGCGTCGTCGATCTCGCGCAGTTCGCCGCGCACCGCCGCCCCGCCGACCACCTCATCCGGGCACAGCGCGGCCAGGCGCTGCATCAGGTTCTCCAGTTCGCGGACATTGCCGGGCCAGCGATGGCTTTGCAGCGCCGCGATCGCGCCCTGGTCCAGCAGCTTGGCCGGCAAGCCGTCGTCGCGGGCGCGTTGCAGGAAGTGGCGGGCGAGGTCGGCGATGTCCTCGGTGCGTTCGCGCAGCGGCGGCAGGCGGATGGGCACGACGTTGAGGCGGTAGAACAGGTCCTCGCGGAACCGGCCCTGGCGGATGGCGGCGCGCAGGTCGCGGTGGGTGGCGGCGACGATGCGGACATTGGCGCGGATCGCGGTGCGGCCGCCGACCGAGGTGAACTCGCCTTCCTGGAGCACGCGCAGCAGGCGGGTCTGGGCCTCGGACGGCATGTCGCCGATCTCGTCGAGGAACAGGGTGCCGCCGTTGGCCTGTTCGAAGCGGCCGGGCGCGCGGGTGGTGGCACCGGTGAAGGCGCCGCGCTCGTGACCGAACAGCTCGCTTTCGATCAGCTCGCGCGGGATGGCGGCCATGTTGATGGCCACGAACGGGCCGGCGCGGCGGCGGCCGTAATCGTGCAGCGCGCGGGCGACCAGCTCCTTGCCGGTGCCGGACTCGCCGTTGATCATCACGGTGAGGTCGGCGGTGGTGAGGCGGGCGATGGTGCGGTAGATCTCCTGCATCGCGGCCGAGCGGCCGATCAGCGGCAGTTTTTCCTCCGCGTCGCGCGGGGTGGCGGCGGCGCGAACAGCCCCGCCCGCCGGGGCGGCCAGGGCGCGGTCAACGACGGAAAGCAGCTCGGTCAGGTCGAACGGCTTGGGCAGGTATTCGAAGGCGCCGCGCTGGGTGGCCTTGACCGCCGTCATCAGGGTGGACTGCGCCGACATGACGATGACGCGCAGATCGGGGCGCAGGCCTCGGATGCGCGGGATCAGGTCGAGCCCGTTGCCGTCGGGCATCATCACGTCGGTGATGACCACGTCGCCCTCGCCTTCCTCCACCCAGCGCCACAGCATGGACGCGGTGGCGGTGCTGCGCACCTGGTAGCCGGAGCGGCCCAGCGCCTGGGTCAGCACGGTGCGGATCGAGCGGTCGTCGTCGGCGACCAGCACGGTGGGCGGGGTGGCGCTCATGACGCGGGCCTCATTCCCGGCTCTCCTCGTCCACCATCGGCAGCATCAGGCGGAACTCGGTGCGGCCGGGGCGGCTTTCCACCTCCACCAGCCCGCCATGGTCGCTGACGATCTTGGCCACCAGCGCCAGGCCCAGCCCGCTGCCGGCGGGCTTGGTGCTGACGAAGGGGTCGAACAGATGCGGGCGGATGTCGTCGGCGATGCCGGGGCCGTTGTCGCGCACGGCGACGACCAGCGGCAGGTGGCGGCGGGCGTCGCTGCCGGTCACGGCGAGGCGGACGCCGTGCTGGAAGCCGGTGATGAGCTGGATCTCGCCGGGCTGGACGCCGGCCTGGGCAATGGATTCGGCGGCGTTCTTGACCAGGTTCAGCACCACCTGCACCAGCTGGTCGCGGTTGCCGTGGACCGGCGGCAGCGAGGGATCGTACAGCTCGGTGAAGCGGATCGGGCCGGCGAAGCCGGACTGGGCGAGGCGGCGGACGTGTTCCAGCACGCGATGGATGTTGACCGCGCCGGTGGCGACCGGCCGCTCGCCGAACGGCTCCATGCGATCGACCAGGTCGCGGATGCGGTCGGCCTCGTCGCGGATCAGCACGGCCAGCTCGCGGTCGCGCTCGGCGACGCTGGCTTCCAGCAACTGGGCGGCGCCGCGGATGCCGGAGAGCGGGTTCTTCACCTCGTGCGCCAGGATCGCGGCCATGCCGGCCACCGAGCGCGCGGCGCCGCGCACGGTGAGCTGGCGGTCCAGCGCGCGCGCGGCGGTGGCGTCGTGCAGCACCAGGACGACGGCGCCCGCCTCCTCCGGCAGGGGCGCGCCCTGGACGGCGACGCTGATCCGCCGCAGCCGCGGGCCTTCCAGCGCCATGTCGTGGTCGGCGACGCGCGTGCCGTGCTGGCGGACCTGGTGGAGCAGCAGGAACAGCGGGTTGTCGGCGGCGAGGAAATCGGCGAGGCCGAGCTGGGCGGCGGCGGCGGCCGAGGCGCCGAGGAACTGCTCGGCGGCATGGTTGATGAAGCGCAGGCGGTTGGTGGCGTCGAGCACGATGACCGGCACCGGCAGGGCGGCGAGCACGATGGTGGAGTCCGGCGGGGCGGCCGGGCACGGGCGCTCGGCCAGCCGTACGGCGGTGCCCAGGAGGTTCCTCACGCGGCCTCGGCCAGGTCCGGGTCGGCCGCGGGGTCGTGGCGGCGCTGGGTGCCGCGTTCGATCAGCGGGTTGTAGAAGCGGTCGATCTCGGCCAGTACGGCGGCCACCTCCGGCAGGCGCATGACGGTGGCGCGGAATCCGGCCGAGCCCGGCAGGCCGCGGGAGTACCAGGCCAGGTGCTTGCGCGCCAGGCGCATGCCGGGCTCGATGCCGAAATGGGATTGCATGGCGGCGTAGTGGCGCAGCATGACGGCCTTCTGGGCGGCGAGGTCGGGCTCGGCGATGCGTTCGCCGGTGCGCAGGAAATGGGCGATCTGGGCGGGGAGCCAGGGCCGGCCGTAGCAGCCGCGGCCGACCATGACGCCATCGGCGCCGGAGCGGCGCAAGGCCTCGGCGGCATGGTCTTCGGTGATGATGTCGCCGTTGACGATGACCGGCAGGCGCGTGGCCTGCCTGACGGTGGCGACGAAGTCCCAGTCCGCGATGCCGGTGTAGAACATCTGCCGCGTGCGGCCGTGCACGGTGACCATGCGGATGCCGGCTTCCTCGGCGATTTTCGCCAGGCGCGGGGCGTTGAGGCTGGCGTGGTCCCAGCCCATCCGCATCTTCAGCGTGACCGGCACGGGGACCGCGCGGGCGGTGGCCTCCAGGATGCGGGCGGCGGCGATCTCGTCGCGCATCAGGGCGCTGCCGGCCATCTGGCCGACGGCGACCTTCTTCACCGGGCAGCCGAAATTGATATCGACGATATCGGCGCCACGGCCGACGGCGATGCGGGCGGCCTCGGCCATGGCCGCGGGGTCGCAGCCGGCGAGCTGGATGGAGGTGGGGCGGCCGTCCATTTCGGCCATGCGCAGGGTGGCCTTGTTCTCGCGCACCATGGCCCAGGAGGCGATCATCTCGGAGACCACCAGCCCGGCGCCGAATTCGCGGGCCAGGCGGCGGAACGGCAGATCGGTGACGCCGGACATCGGCGCCAGGATCACCGGCGTGTCGATGACCACGCCACGGCCAAGGTCGATCGGTGCGAGCGCGATCGCGGATGGAATGGCGTCGTTGTTGCTCATGATTTAGGCAAACTACCGCCTGGTCCCGCGCCATGCAATCCACTGGTTGCGCGTTTCCTGCCCCGTTGACGCGGGCGGCGGGGGCGGCGAGGTTGCGGGCATGGTCGCCCTCAGCCCCCTGCCCGCCTCTGCCCGGATTGCCTGTGTGCTGGTTGCCGCCGGCAATGGCCAACGGTTTGGCGGCGGGCGGGCGAAGCAGTTCCTGACCTGTGCCGGGCAGCCGGTGATCCGCCATGCCGCCGCAGCACTGGCGGCCGAGGGCGTGGCGATTCAGCCGGTGGGCGACGGCGCCGCGATCTCGGCGGCGCTGGCGGGGGTGGCGCACCTGCCGCCGGTGGCCGGCGGTGCCAGCCGCCAGGACAGCGTGCGCGCCGGGCTGGCGGCGCTGGCGGCGATGGCGCCGGACATCGTGCTGGTCCACGACGCCGCCCGGCCGTTCATTCCGCCCGGCACCATCGCGTCCCTGGTTGCCGCCCTGGCCAGCCATGGCGGCGCGATCCCCGCCGTGCCGGTGGCCGACACGCTGAAGCGCGGCGCCGGCGGGCTGATCACGGCGACCGTGGACCGCACCGG
>JADLHF010000219.1 GCA_020848935.1 Acetobacteraceae bacterium | reverse complement strand
GTGCCCGGACCTTTGGCTGGCGGCGCAAGGCGTATCTGGTCTCGACGCCGACCATCGCCGGGCGCAGCCGCATCGAGCGGGAGTACCAGGCGAGCGACCAGCGGCGCTTCTTCGTGCCGTGCCCGCACTGCCAGACGATGCAGTGGCTGCGCTTCGAGCGGCTGATCTGGCAGAAGGGCATTCCGACCTCGGTGGCCTATCACTGCGAGGGCTGCGACGCGCCGATCGGCGAGCACCACAAGACAGCGATGCTGGCCGGCGGGGAATGGCGGGCCACAGCCACCTCGCAGGATCCGAATACGGTCGGCTTTCACATCTCGGCGCTCTATTCGCCGGTGGGGTGGCTGTCCTGGGAGCAGATCGCCCGAGACTGGGAGGCCGCACAGGGCAAGCCCGAGGACCTCAAGACCTTCCGCAATACGGTGCTGGGCGAGGTTTGGCAGGAGCATGGCGAGGCACCGGATTGGGAACGCCTGGTCGAACGGCGCGAGGAATTCGCCATCGGCACCGTGCCGGCCGGCGCGCTGGTGCTCACCGCAGGCGTGGACGTGCAGGACGACCGGATCGAGGTCGACGTCTGGGGCTGGGCCGAAGGGTTCACCTCCTGGCTCGTTGATCACATCGTCATTTCCGGCAGTCCGCGGGAGCGGGCGCCATGGGAGGAGTTGGCCAAGCTGCTGGCACGGGACTGGCCGCGAGAGACGGGCGCCCCCGGCGCAATGCGCATCGCCAAGGTGTGCGTCGACACCGGTGGCCGCGATACAGCATCGGTCTATGGCCACCTGCGCCATCTGCGGGATCCGCGGATCGCGCCGACTAAGGGTGTCGATGGATGGAACCGGGCGCAACCGGTCCAGGGGCCGACATTGGTCGATGCCCTGGTCAATGGCCAGAAGCTGCGGCGCGGGTTGAAGCTGTGGACGGTGTCGGTCTCCACCTGGAAGGCCGACCTCTATCGCCGGCTCTGGCTGGGGCGAGGGGACGCAGCCGAGTACCCTGTCGGCTGGGTGCATCTCCCGCGTGCCATCGAGGTCGAGTGGGTGAAGCAGTTGGTCGCCGAGCAGTTGCGCACAGTGAAGGACCGGCGCGGCTTCACCAGGCAGGAATGGGCCAAGCTGAGGGAACGGAACGAGGCGCTGGATTGCGCGGTACTTGCCCGCGCGGCGCTGTGGCTGCTTGGCGCTGACCGCTACGGCGACCGCTACTGGCAGCGGCTTCGTGAGGATGCTGCGGACGCCCCACTGCGCGCGGACGACATTCCCGCCGGTGGGGATGTCGCTGTGGCGGCGGAGGCACACACCATGGCTGCGCCGGTGGCACCCGGCAACGGCGCGACGATGCGGCCGCGGACCTGGCTCGGCGCTCGATCCGGCTGGTTGCGCTGACGGAGGTCACAGATGAACCCCGACGCGCTGACCTGGGCGATCGCACAACCGATCGGCAATCGCTGGCGCGGCCTGGCCGATGCCTACACCGGCGGCACGACGCGGGTGACCTTCGAGGGGCGTACCGTCGAATACCGCTCTCTGGCTGAGATCGGCCAGGCGCTGGCCGCCGGCTACGCGGCCGAGAACCCGGCGCAGCGCCGCCCGAACATGACGCTGGTCCGCTTCGCGCGTGACGGCGGCTGACCATCAGAACAGGAGCGACCCGATGTCCGAAGATGACGTCGCACAGAAGCTCGCCGTGCACGAGGCGGTCTGCGCCGAGCGCTGGAAGCAGACGGAGGCGCGCCTGAAGCGCATCGAACTGGTCCTGCTGGCGATCGTGTTCCTACTGCTGCTCGGCGAGGGGTCCGCCATCGAGGTCGTGAAGCGCCTGGTGGTGAAGTAGAACGGTGGCTGCTCCGATGATCTCCACCCGCCTCCGCGACGCCTGGCGCGCCCTGCGTGGCTATGCCGCGGCCCAGGACGCGCGGGCCTCGACATGGGCCGCTTCCGGCGGCAGCGCCAACAGCGAGGTGGCCGGTGCCGCGGCGACCGTCACGCGCCGGGCCCGCGATGCGGTGCGCAATGACCCCTATGCCGCACGCATCATCGACCTGTGGACCGGCAATGCCGTCGGCGCCGGCATCACTACCCGCTGGCCTGACAAGAAGCACGCCGATGCCTGGCGGCGCTGGGCCGAGAGCGCTGCCTGCGATGCTGAGGGCCGGCTCGACCTCTATGGGTTGCAGGCGCTGGTCATGCGTTCCGTCGTCGAGAGCGGTGAATGCCTGGTGCGGATGCTGGTCACCGAACCAACGCCCACCAATCCGATCGGCCTGCGGTTGCAGGTGCTGGAGAGCGACCATCTCGACGCCAGCCGGACCGGCACGATCGGCGGTGCCATCACCGTGCAGGGCATCACCCTCGACGCCACCGGCGCGCCGGCAGCCTACTGGCTCTTCCCCCAACACCCTGGGGCCGCGTGGTATCTGCCGGGCAGCAACCAATCGAGCGTCCCGGTCCCGGCCGCCGAGGTGCTGCACATCTACCGCAAGCGCCGGCCTGGCCAGCTGCGCGACGTGTCCTGGCTGGCACCGATCCTGCTGCGGTTGCGCGACCTCGGCGACTACGAGGCGGCCCTGCTGATGAAGGCCAAGATCGAGGCGTGCCTCGCCGCCGTCGTCACCGAGGACAGTGACGAGGTGCTGACTGGGCCCGCTGCCGGCCTGCTGCGCGATGCGCAGGGGCGGCCCGTGGAAGCCTTCGAACCCGGCATGATCCTCTACCGGCGCGGCACCGGCTCGGTGGAAGTGGTGAATCCCTCCGGCGGTGGCAGCCACACCGCCTTTGCCCGCAGGGCGCTGGAAGCGGCGTCGGTCGGTGCCGGGCTCACTTACGACCAGGTTTCGGGCGACCTGACCCAGGCCAACTACTCCAGCCTGCGGGCCGGGAAGATCGAGTTCCGCCGGCTCTGCGAGCAGGTGCAGTACGGCATGCTGATTCCGATGCTCGTGCGCCCCATCGCCGACCGTTTTCACCAGCAGGGGGCGCTGTTGGGCCTGTGGAGTGCAGACGTGCCGGCCGATGTCGCCCACGTCCCACCGGCGCACGAGATGATCGACCCGTTGAAGGACACCACCGCCTTGATCGCCCAGGTGCGGGCCGGCTTCGTGCCGCAGCCTGAAGCGGTGGGATCATTCGGCTACGACTTCCGCCAGGCGGTGGAGATGATCCGCGAAGCCAATGCCCTGCTCGACGATGCGGGCATCTCGCTGGACAGCGATCCGCGGCGGGTAGCCAAGAGCGGTGGCGCGCAGGATGCCGCGCAGATGGCGGCGATCGAGATCGCCGCAACGGGTGCCGCGATGCCGAAGCAGATTGACCAAACAGCCCTATAACCAACAGCCCGCACCACTTAATACAGGAGACCATACTCCTACGAACACCGTGGCATGCGGTGGACATCCTCCGGTGAATATGGCGAAGCTAAAGCGTCGATTTCTTGGGATATGTTACGAACTACAGAACGTCTGAGTTCCGCAATCTTGATTAGTCGCGGAGCGTGACACGTACTGACGCACGCACTTATCCGCGCGTGGTCAATGGTCAGATCATTGTGGTAACCGCCAACTTGTCGGAGAGTTGGCAGATGGAACCGATCCGCAGAGTTTGGCTGAAGGCGTTTTGGGGTCTCGATCCCGCTAACGAAGGATATCTTGGCTTTACAAGGCCAGGCGACCAGGAACGATTCATTGCGGAAGGTCGTACTGGTGATCTTGTGCTCATCTATGGCGCGGCCTCTGAGCACACCGTCCTGACAGATAGGCATCGTGTGTTAGGTTTTTTGGAGGTCGAGCTCGTTCCAATACGCGACGTGGACAGGATGTCGCCAACTGGTAGGGATCGCAAGGTCAGTAACGGTTGGCACAACCGATGGACTTACGCGGTACCAGTCCGCCGCGCTTGGAAAGTGGAACGCGAGATCGAGGTCCGCCATATTGCGCCAGAAACATACACATCTCAGCGAGCGCGCGTCATCGCTTCACGCGGCGAACTTTTAACACCCAGCGATACGGAACGAGCACTTGCTCTTCCGGTCAGCCCTTTGAACGTTTTTGGAGAGCCACCGATCACCAATTCATCTGCTCCGCCATCCACAATCGCGGAGGTCTTCCGACCGTCTCGCGGCGTTACACCCAGTTTCGGCAAGCGCGAAGCCGAATACGAAGACGGCGAGCACTACCTTTACATTCTGAAGGCGGAAGGGTGTGTGCCGGCATTGCTGGGCCGCGAACCCCACCAACTAGCGGGCAGATCATTGGTGAAGGTCGGGTTTTCGAATCATCCAGACCGCCGGTGCAACGAACACAACTCTACCTTGCCTCCAGCATCAAAGTTCAAGTGGAGGTTAGTGGTCAAATCCCGGGCGTACCCCGACGGACAGGCGGCGAAGGTCGGCGAAGACAACCTAAAGATGGTTTTTGAGAATCATTTTGAGAGCCTGGGGGGAGAGTTTTTTCTAGGCTCAGGACTCATATTTTCAGCCAGAAAATGACGGTAGCTGCGATGGTTATGGCGGCCATGAAGATATCTGCACAGCGGTCGTATCTGGTTGCGACACGCCTCCAGTCCTTGAGCTTTGC
>JADLHF010000218.1 GCA_020848935.1 Acetobacteraceae bacterium | reverse complement strand
CGGCGCTGGACCGGGTGCGGATCCCGGCGCCGGACCGCCGGTTCGACGAGTATCCGCACCAGATGTCGGGCGGCATGCGCCAGCGGGTGATGATCGCCATGGCGCTGGCCTGCGAGCCCGACCTGCTTATCGCCGACGAGCCGACGACGGCGCTGGATGTGACGGTGCAGGCGCAGATTCTCGATCTGTTGCGCGATTTGCAGGCGCAGTCGGGCATGGCGATCATCCTGATCACCCATGATCTCGGCGTGGTGGCCGAGATGGCCGACGAGGTGGCGGTGATGTATGCCGGCCGGGTGGTGGAGCGCGCCGCCGGTGCGGCGATCTTCGACGATCCGCAGCATCCCTATACGCTGGGCCTGTTGGGCAGCATTCCCAAGCTGGAGGAGCAGCACGACCGGCTGCTGGCGATCGAGGGCGCGGTGCCGCCGCCGTTTGCCCTGCCGAAGGGCTGCCGGTTCAATCCGCGCTGCGTGTTCCGTGCCGAGGCGTGTGTGCAGCGCCAGCCGGAGTTGCGGGAAGTGGCGCCGAACCACGATGTTTCGTGCTTGCGGGCGCCGGTGGAAACGCTGGTCGGCGACGAGGTGCTGGTGTGAGCGATGCGCTGATGGAGGTGCGGGATCTCGCCAAGCATTATCCGGTCAAGCGTGGGCTGGTGCTGGCCAGGACGGTGGGCACGGTGCGGGCGGTGGATGGGGTGTCGTTCGCGCTCGCCCGCGGCGAGACGCTGGCGCTGGTGGGGGAGTCCGGCTGCGGCAAGTCCACGACCGCGCGGCTGGTGCTGCGGCTGATCGAGCCGACCACGGGCACGGTGCGGTTCGAGGGGAAGGACATCACCACGATGGACGGCGCCCCGCTGCGGGCGCTGCGGCGGCGGATGCAGATCGTGTTCCAGGACCCCTTCGCCTCGCTCAATCCGCGCATGACGGTGGGGGATATCCTGGAAGAGCCCTTGCTGGTGCACGAGATCGGCAATGCCGCCGAGCGGCGCGCGCGGGTGCATGAGCTTCTCGGGCTGGTGGGGCTGGCGGCGTATCACGCCCAGCGCTATCCGCATGAATTCTCCGGCGGGCAGCGCCAGCGGATCGGCATCGCGCGGGCGCTGGCGGTGGAGCCGGCGCTGGTGGTGTGCGACGAGCCGGTCTCGGCGCTGGATGTGTCGATCCAGGCGCAGGTGGTGAACCTGTTGAAGGACCTTCAGGCGCGGCTTGGCCTGTCCTACCTGTTCATCGCCCATGACCTGGCCGTGGTGAAGCACATGGCCGACCGGGTGGCGGTGATGTACCTGGGCAAGATTGTCGAGCTGGCGCCGAAGGACGAGCTGTTCGCCCATCCGCTGCACCCCTATACCCGCACCCTGCTGTCGGCGATCCCGCGGCCGGACCCGCACCGCAAGACCGCGCGCCAGATCCCCGGTGGCGACGTGCCGAGCCCGATGAACCCGCCCAGCGGCTGCCGGTTCCATACCCGCTGCGCCTGGGTGACCGATATCTGCAAGCGGGAAGACCCGGCGCTGCGCAACCCGACGGTGGACGGGATCACCGCGGGGCACATGACCGCCTGCCACCATATCGAGACGCTGCCGCCGCCGAGCGAAGGGGTGGGGGTGGGGGCTGCCGCGCCGAACGCGGCCAGGCGGCTGGCGCTGTATGCCGAGAAGCGGGCGAAGGCGGTGGCGGAGGCGGGGTAGGGGCTGCACCGCGCCGTCGTTGGTGCTATGCGCGCGGGTGTGGAGGCGGACGATGAGCGACGGTCCTGACAGTCCTGTGCTTGCCCTTCTGCGGCGAATCGACGGCAAGATCGATCGGCTGACCGATGATGTGCAGGATTTGAAGCACCGCATGACCTCGGTGGAGCGCCAGCTTGGCGACCTGCGCTCCGACATGGCCGGCCTGTCGGCGCGGATCGACCGGCTGGAGGTGCGCATCGACCGGATCGAGCGGCGGCTGGACATCGTGGCGGCGTGATGGCACCCAGGCATTCCAGCAGGGAGTGCCCGCGATGCCCGCCTATCTGATCGCCAATATAAACGTCACCGACCCGGCGCTGTTCGACACCTACCGTGCCCAGGTGCCGGCGGTGATCGCGCAATATGGCGGCAAGTATGCCGTGCGCGGCGGAGCGATGGAGGTGGTGGAGGGCAGTTCGCCGTTCCAGCGCCTGGTGGTGCTGGAATTTCCCACCATGGCGGCGCTGAAATCATTCTATCACAGCCCCGAATACGCACCGCTGACTGCGCTGCGGCAGAAGGCGAGCACCGGGGACGTCATTCTGGTGGAGGGGTACGCGCCATGAGCTTCCAGTTGGTCTCCCCGCGCTTCATGCTGGTAGGCGGCGGTGCGGTGGCGCAGATCGCCGAGGTGCTGGCCAAGTTCGGCCTGTCGCGCCCGCTGGTGGTGACCGATCCGTTCATGGTGAAGTCCGGCCTGGTCAGGCGCTGCCTCGATCCGCTGGCCAAGGCCGGCATCACCGCCGCGGTGTTCTCCGACACCATCCCGGAGCCGACGGATACCGTGGTGGTGGCCGGCGTGGCCGAGTTGCGGCGCGGCAACTACGACTGCCTGATCGGCTTCGGCGGCGGCTCGCCGATCGATACCGCCAAGGCGATGGCGATCCTGGCCACCGGCGATGCGCCGATGAGCGCCTATAAGGTGCCCTTTGTCGCCGATATCGGCAAACTGCCGATCATCGCCATTCCCACCACCGCGGGCACCGGCAGCGAGGCCACGCGCTTCACCGTCATCACCGATGCCGCGCGCGACGAGAAGATGCTGATCGCGGGCCTTGCCGCCCTGCCGCTGGCCGCCATCGTCGATTACGAGCTGACCTTCTCGGTGCCCAAGCGGACCACCGCGGATACCGGGGTGGATGCGCTGTCCCATGCGCTGGAGGCCTATGTCAGCAAGCGCGCCAACCCGTTCAGCGACTCGCTGGCGGTGTCGGCGATGGCGCTGATCGGTGCCAACCTGGAGACTGCCTACCACCAGCCCGACAACGCCGCCGCGCGCGAGGCGATGATGCTAGGGGCGATGCAGGCGGGGATCGCGTTCTCCAACGCCTCGGTGGCGCTGGTGCATGGCATGAGCCGGCCGATCGGGGCGCATTTCCATGTGCCGCACGGGCTGTCCAACGCCATGCTGCTGCCGGCGGTGACGCGGTTCGGGCTGCAATCGGCGCTGGCGCGCTATGCCGAGGCCGGCCGGCGCGCCGGCTTCGCGGCGCAGGGCGACAGCGACGAGGCGGCGGCAGCCAAACTCGCGGACGGGTTGGTGCGGTGGAACAGCGTGCTGTCCGTGCCCACCCCGGCGGGCTTCGGCATCGATCCCGCGGTGTGGGAAAGCAAGCTGGAACTGATGGCGGACCAGGCGCTGGCCTCCGGCAGCCCGGCCAACAATCCGCGGGTGCCGGACAAGGCGGAGATCGTGGCGCTCTATCGGCAGGTCTGGGCAGCGAACAGGTGAAGCAAGACTCTTCTTTTTGTGAACAAAAAGAAGCAAAAAAACTTCAATCACTGCGACAAGAGCAACGGGCGCACATATGTCGCATCACACGCCAATGAATAAAGTTTTTTTGCTTCTTTTTGTTCACAAAAAGAAGACCTTCCTTCGCCTGCCTTGATGCCCCGCTCCCCTTTCCCGTCCGTGGACGAGACCCTGCGCACCGCCGCCGCGCAGCGTGCCGTCGCGCGCCACGGACGCTCGGCCACGCTGGCCGCGGTGCGGGCGGCGCTGGCGGCGATGCGCGCGCGGGTGGACGAGGCGACGCCAGATCGCAAGGCGTTGGCCGAGGCGGCCGGGCGGGCGGCGCTGGAGGCGCTGGCGCGGGACGAGGTGTTGGGCTTGCGCCCGGTGTTCAACCTGACCGGCACTGCGCTGCACACCAATCTCGGCCGGGCGGTGCTGCCCGAGGCGGCGGTGGCGGCGGCGGTGGCGGTGATGCGCGGCCCGGCGGCGCTGGAATTCGACCTGGGGACGGGCGGGCGCGGCGAGCGGGACGATGCGGTGCGCGGACTGGTGCGCGAGCTGACCGGGGCGGAGGATTGCTGCCTGGTGAACAACGCGGCGGCGGCGGTGTTCCTGATGTTGAATACGCTGGGCGCGGGGCGGGAGGCGGTGGTGTCGCGCGGCGAGTTGATCGAGATCGGCGGCGCGTTTCGCATGCCCGACATCATGGCGCGCGCCGGGGTGGTGCTGCGCGAGGTCGGCACCACCAATCGGACCCATGCGCGGGATTACGAGGCCGCGATCGGGCCGCAGACCGCGCTGCTGATGAAGGTCCACACTTCCAACTATCTGATCCAGGGGTTCACCGCCGAAGTCCCGGCCGCCGAGGTGGCGCGGATCGGGCGGGCGCGTGGGCTGCCGGTGCTGGACGATCTCGGTTCCGGCACGCTGGTGGATTTGTCCGCCTATGGATTGCGGCGGGAGCGCACGGTGCGCGATGCGCTGGGTGATGGCGCGGACCTCGTGGCGTTTTCCGGCGACAAGCTGCTGGGTGGGCCGCAGGCGGGGTTCATCGTCGGGCGGGCCGATCTGGTGCGCGCCTGTGCCGCCAACCCGATCAAGCGGGCGATGCGGCTGGACAAGATCCGCCTGGCCGCGTTGGAAGCCACGCTGAAGCTCTATCGCGATCCCGATCGGTTGGCCGAGACCTTGCCGACGTTGCGGCTGCTGACCCGCCCGGCGGCCGAACTGCGCGCCCTGGCCGGGCGGCTGCTGCCCGCGCTGGCCGCGTGGCTGGGGGCCGGGTGGCGGGTGACGGTGGCCGACTGCGCCAGCCAGATCGGCTCCGGCGCGCTGCCGCTGGAGAGCATCCCGAGCGCGGGGCTGGCGCTGGCGCCGGGCGACGGGTCCGGCCGCGCGCCCGAGGCGTTGCTGGCCGCGTTGCGCGCGCTGCCGGTGCCGGTGATCGGGCGGATCGAACGTGGCGCGGTGCTGCTGGATTTGCGCTGCCTGGAGGACGAGGGGGGCTTCCTGGCGCAGATTTCGGGGATAGGTTAGGCAAGGAAGACCTTCTTTTTCCGAAGAAAAAGAAGCAAAAAGACTCTTGTTCATGAAGTTTTTTGGTTCTTTTTTTCAAAAAAGAACTGCTTTCTTCTTCATGCTTCCCTGAACACCCCATCCGCCCCCATCAGATTCAATATCCCGTGCCGGATGTCGAAATGCGCCCCGTAAAGCGCCAGCGACCCGTCGATCAGCCGTTCGGCCACCCAGGGATAGCCGCGCAGGTTCTCGATCGACAGCGCCACGGCGGCGTGCTCGCAGGCCAGTTGCGGGTCGCCGCCATCGTCGCAGGCCAGCACGCGGTCGCGCGCCTTGGCGGCGATGTTGATCCAGGGCACCAGGAAGTCGGTGGCCACCGGCGGCGCGCCGTTCATCAGGGCGGCGATGCCGCCGCACATGCCGTGGCCCATCACGACGATATTGCGCACACGCAACACCCGCACGGCGAACTCCAGCGCGGCGCTGGTGGCGTGGTGGAATTCGTCGGGCGCGTAGGGCGGCACCAGGTTGGCGACGTTGCGCAGGACCAGCAGCTCGCCCGGGCCGGCATCCAGGATCATGGCGGGATCGACCCGGCTGTCGACGCAGCCGATCAGCAGGGCCTGGGGCCGCTGGCCGCCATCGGCCAGTTGTTCGAAGCGTTGGCGGCGTTCCGGCCAGCCATGGGCACGGAAGCGCCGGTAGCCTTCAAGCAGTCGGTCCATTCGCTCAGCCCAGCCGGGTCAGCTTGCTGACCGCCTTGTCGAAATGCGCCAGGTAGATGTTCTCCTGCGCGTCGAGCCAGATGCCATGGATGTTGAACGCGCCGGCATAGGGCTCGTCGGCGCCCCAGCGGATGATCTCGGTGCGGCCATGGGTCCAGATCGACAGGCCGTCGCGCCCGCCGACATAGATCGCCTGCCGGCCGATGGCCAGGTCGCTCGGCATGTCGAAGCCGCGCCAGTCGGCCTTGAAGCCGCCGTTCTCGTCGAACAGCTGGATGCGCTGGTTCTCGCGGTCGGCGATGTAGATCGTGCCGGCGGCGTCGATGGCGATGAAGTGGACGATGGCGAACTGGCCCGGCCCGTCGCCGGGCTCGCCCCAGGAGGCCTTCAGCGTGCCGTCCATGGCGAAGCGGTGCACCCGGCGGTTGCCGTAGCCGTCGGAGGCATAGGCGTCGCCGTTGGGGTGGAAGGCGATGTGGGTCGGCATGTTGAAGGGGTTGCCGTACAGCGTCGGCGAGGGCATGCCCGGCGTGCCCAGGGTGCGGATCGGGGTGCCGTCGGGCTGGTGGTGGAAGATGGCGTGCAGGCCGGAATCGGTGATGTAGATGCTGCCGTCGGGCGCGATGGCCAGGGCGTGGACGAAGTCGGAATACCGCCCCTCGCCCCAGGCGGTGACGAACTGGCCCTCGGGGGTGAACACGCATACCGGGTGGGCGCTGCGCGAGACCACGAAGACCTCGCCATTGGCGGCCACCGCCCCCTTCAGCGCCGTGCGCGGCGGCCGGTCGGCGGGGTTGGCGCTGCCGAACGACCAGCCGCGCGGCAGCTTCGCCCAGTCGCGCTGGTAGCGGTAGCGGTGCGCCCCGCTGCCGATCTCGATGATATCGGTCATGCGTGCCTCACCGCACCCAGTGCGCCGGTTCCCACCGGCACGGGCCCGGCACCTTGTCGCGCGTCCAGATGCCGTCCATCCACAGGTTGCTGCGGCCCTCGCGCTTGATCCACACGCCCTCGCGCCAGGTGTAGGTGGCGCCGTCCCAGTCCCAGTGGCCGGGCTGCCAGATCTGCTCCTCCTCCATCACCGGCGGCTTCGGCCGCACCTCGGCGCGCAACGCCGGCGCGGTGGGGCAGGTGGTGTTCTCCTTCACCACCTCGCAGCCCGACAGCAGCATGGCGGCGCCGAGCAGGGCGAAGGAGGCGGATAGCAGGCGGCTGGTGGACATTGGCGGGTCTCCGATGCGGCGTTGATGGCAATCTAGGCGCCCCCGCGCCGGGGTTCCAGCCTTCAGCCGATCGTGGCGTCGTCCAGAATGGCGTCACTCGGCCGGCGGATGGTGGCGGCCGCCGCGTCGATCCGCGGCAGCACCTGGTCCAGGAACACCTGTGCCGCGCGGCGCGCATCGGCGGGCGCATCGTCGCGCGCCAGTACCCGCGCGCACAGCCAGCCGGCGGTGAGCGTGCCGAGCACCGCCAGGAATGCCGTCGCCCCGGCCTCGGCGGCGCGCGGCTCGGCCTGGCGCAACCAGGCGGCGGCCTCGGCGGCGGTGGCGGCGGCCGGGGCCAGGGCAGGGGTGTCGGCCACCTCGTCCAGCAGCGCGCGCACCGCCGCCCCCTGGTCGCGCAGCAGGCCGCGCCGCAGGAGCGTCAGGGCCTGGATGCCGTTGGTGCCCTCGTAGATCGGCAGGATGCGGGCGTCGCGCAGGTGCTGGGCGGCGCCGGTTTCCTCGATGAAGCCCATGCCGCCATGGACCTGCACCCCGGTGGAGGCCGCCTCCACCCCGGCATCGGTGCACCAGGCCTTGGCCACCGGGATCAGCAGGTCGCCGCGCGCGCCGCCGGTGGTGGCCGCGTAGAGCGCGAGCAGCCGGCCGCCGAGCGCCAGCGCGCGCATGGTCAGCAGCATGCGGCGGACATCGGGGTGGCGGTCGATCGTCGCTCCGCCCTGGGGTCGTTGGCCGGCGAAATCCGCGGCGCGGCGGAAGGCGCGCTCGGCCGCCGCCACGCCCTGCATCGCCACGCCGAGGCGGGCGGCGTTCATCATGGCGAACATCGCCGGCAGGCCGCGATGCGGGGCGCCGACCAGTTCGCCCAATGCGCCCTCGAACCCCATCACGCAGGTCGGCGAGGCATGGATGCCCAGCTTGTGCTCGATCGACAGGCAGCGCACGCCGTTGGCCGCACCTTCGCGGTTCCTCGGCACCGCGAACAGGGAAATCCCGCCGCTCCCCTCCGGCGCATCGGGCAGCCGCGCCAGCACGAGGTGGAGAATGTTCCCGGTGAAGGGATGCTCGCCGTAGGTGATGAACAGCTTCTGCCCGGTGATGCGGAACAGCCCGCCGTCGGCCGGTTCCGCCCTGGTGCGCACGCCGGACAGGTCGGAGCCGGCTTGCGGCTCGGTCAGGCACATCGTGCCGGTCCAACGGCCCTCGATCAGCGGGCGCAGCAGGCGGGCCTGCTGGTCGGCGGTGCCGTGCACGCTCAGCACCTTGATGGCGTCCTGGGTGAGCATCGGGCACAGGCCGAAGGCCATGTTGGCGGCCGATACCGGCTCGAACGCCGCCAGCGCCAGCACGTCGGGCAGGCCCTGGCCGCCATGGGCGGGGTCGGCCGCGATGCCGATCCAGCCGGCCGCGGCATAGGCGGCGAAGGCCTCGGCGAAACCGTCCGGCATGCGCACCGCGCCATCGACCAGCTGCGCGCCGGCGCGGTCGCCGGGCGCGTCCAGCGGCGCCAGCAGGCCCTCGGCGGTGCGGGTGGATTCCTCCAGGATCGCGGCCACGTCGGCCTCGTCCATGGCATCGAAGCCGACGACGTGGCGCAGCAGCCAGGCGGTTTCGGTGGGCGGGGCGGCGATGGCCATGGCGGGGGACTCCGGCAGTGATCTCCCTGGCATAGCGCATCCCTGGGGGTGGTGGCAGGGGATGGGGCCGGGGGGTGCGGCCGCGGGACGAGAAGCGAAGGAGAAAGGCAAGGGGTCACAGAGGACACGGAGGACCACGGAGGGCACGGAGTTCGTGCCTTGCGGGCGACGGCCGGAGCGGGGCAGGCCGGAGCGGGGCAGGCCGGAGCGGGGCAGGCCGGAGCGGGGCAGGCCGGTCCCCGGCGTGTCTGTGCGTACCTGCTCCTCTGTGTCCTCCTCCTCTGTGTCCTCCGTGGTCCTGCGTGTACTCTGTGACCCCTTCTCCTTGCCTTCTGCCGAATAAAGTCAACCCTTGGCCTGCAACTCCGCCAGGATGCGCGGGTGGCGCTCGTCGAACTCGTTCAGCCGCTGGCGCGCGGCGGTGATCTGGGATTCCTTGGCCTCGTCGTGGTGGGCGATGCCGCTGTCGATCCGCGGCCCCTGCGGGCGTTCCAGCGCCCGTTCGGCCCGCTCGCGGTCCAGCGCCTCCACCAGCCTGGCGCGGTGGAAATGCAGCCCCTCGCGGGAACCCAGCGCCACTTCGCGCAGCATCCGCGCCTCCTCCGCCAGCAGCCCGACGGAGCCGCCGAGCAGATGGGTGTAGCCGCCATCGCGCAGCGGCTTGACCAGGTGCGCGGTGTGGCGCGAGGCGGCGAGGTCGGCCAGCTTGACGATGTCGTTGTTGCCGAGCTTCAGCAGCCGGCCGTTCAGCTCGGCCTGGAACCGCGTGCCCAGGATGCCGATGCGCACCACCCCGCGCGCCACTTCGCGTTCGAACAGCCAGGTTGGCGATGTCATCGCCTATTGCACCGCCGCGGCCTGCGGCACCGGCTGCCAGGATTTCAGCACCGGCAGCACCTCCTTCGCGAACAGCCGCATCGAGCTTTCGGCCAGCCGCGCCAGGCGGCTCTCCTCGTCCCAGCCATAGGTGGCGACGATCATCTGGATGCCGACGTCCATGGTCACTCTCCCGCGCGCCGCTTTGCCGCTATCCTGCGGCGTTTGGCGCCGCCGCGCCAGTCTTGGTGCGAGGGGATACGATGCCCGGCCTGCTGATCGTCTACCACTCCGCCACCGGCGGCACCCGCCAGATGGCCGAAGCCGCCCTGGCCGGCGCCCAGGCGGAATCCGGCGTGGCCACCACCTTGCTGCATGCCGGCGAAGCCGGGCCGGCGCATGTGCTGGACGCCGCCGGCTACCTCTTCGCCGCGCCGGAAAACCTCGCCAGCCTGGCCGGCGTGATGAAGGACTTCTTCGACCGCTGCTACTATCCGGCGCTGGACCGGCTGGCCGGCCGCCCCTATGCCACGATGATCTGCGCCGGCAGCGACGGGCAGGGCGCCGCCCGCCAGGTTGCCCGAATTGCCACCGGCTGGCGGTTGCGCGAGGTCGCCGCGCCGCTGATCGTGTGCACCCACGCCCAGACCCCGGCGGCGATCCTGGCGCCCAAGACGATCCCGCCCGCCGACCTCGCCGCCTGCACCGAACTCGGCGCCGCGCTGGCCGCCGGGCTGGCGCTGGGGGTGTTCTGAGCCCCTGGCTTCCCCGCCCCCGCCTGCGTGCTACCCTTGTGCACCGGGCACGCATACACCGGGCACGCATGCACCGGGCACGCATGCACCGGATTGCGGCACGTCCGACGCATCTTCCCAGGGGCAGCATCCATGACCCGTCCGCGGCATCTCGGCATCCCGAACGCCTTTCCCGGCCACACCGCCCATTTCACCGACTACCGCGCCGGCGAGATCGGCACCGCCAGCCTCACCCCGGCGGGCCCGGTCGAAGCCGGCAGCCACGCCAGCTTCACCCTGGTCTTCACCGCCGGGCGCTTCGGCATGGACGACACCGGCAGCCTGCGCATCTGCACCCGCCAGGTCAGCGACACCGGCGCGCCGCAGTTCACCGACCCGAAGGCGGCGAACTACGTCACCGCCACCGCCAGCAACGGGGCGAGGCTGGCGCTGGACTTCAACCCGAAGCTGGCAATGCGGCCGTGGTCGCGCACCCTGACCGTCTCGGTGGTGCGCGGCTACCTGGCGCCCGGCGAGACCATCACCGTGCGCCTCGGCGACACCAGCGGCGGCTCGCCCGGCCTGCGGATGCAGACCTATTGCGAGCCGGAGTTCCACTTCCTGGTGCTCGCCGACGTCTTCGCCACCTGCAACTGGGCGCTGTTGCCCGAACAGCCGAGCCTGGCGGTGGTGCCGGGCCCGCCGGTGCGAAAACTGGCCATCCTGCCCACCCAGCGTGCTCCCGGGCAGGAATTTGCGCTGTTGCTGCGCGCCGATGACCGCTGGGGCAACCCGGCGCCGTTGCCGGCCGGTCGCCACACCCTGGCCGCCAGTGCCGCCATCGCAGGACTGCCGGACAGCTTCGACTGGCCCGAGGGTGCGCGCGCCCACCGAATCGACGGACTGCGGGCCGATGCCGCCGCGGAGCTGACGGTGACATGGGGCGACACGATCTCCAACCCGATGCGCGCCGCCCCGGCGCCGGCCACGGCGTACTGGGCCGACCTGCACGGCCAAAGCGGGGAATCCGTCGGCACCGGCACCATCGACGCCCTCGCCCGCTATGCCCGCGACCTCGCCGGCGTCGATGCCATCTGCCACCAGGGCAACGACTTCCAGATCACGCCCCAGGGCTGGGCCGATTTCAACCGCGCCTTCGCCGAGTTCGACCAGCCCGGCCGCTTCGTCTTCCTGCCGGGCTACGAATGGTCGGGCAACACCGCGCTGGGCGGCGACCGCAACGTGATCTTCCCCGATGAGGGGCGAACCATCCGCCGCTCCTCCCATGCCCTGATCGAGGACCTGGCCGACGCCGGGACCGATGCGCTGGACGTCCGCGCCCTGCACCGCGCCCTGCGCGCCGAGGCCGGGCCGGTGCTGTGCGTGCCCCATGTCGGCGGGCGCTACGCCGATCTGCACTACGCCCATGACCGGATGCTGGAACGCGCGGTGGAGGTGCATTCGGACTGGGGCACCTTCGACTGGCTGCTGGCCGATGCCTTCGCCGTCGGCGCCCGCGTCGGCATCGTGGCCAATTCCGATGGCCACAAGGGCCGCCAGGGCGCCTCCCACCCCGGCGCCTCGCAGTTCGGCAGCTACGGCGGGCTGACCTGCCTGCTGGCCCCGGAGCTGTCGCGCGCCGGCGTGTTCGACGCCCTGCGCCGGCGCCACCACTACGCCACCTCGAACGCGGCGCGCATCCATGCCGAGGTTGCCGTCACCCTGGCCCATGAAGCGGCCCTGCACATCGACGACCCCGCCCTGGGCGGCCCCGCAGACGGCCGCGCCGCCACCGCCGGGATGGGCGACATCCTCGCCGGAGTCGCCGACACGACGGCAACGTTCCAGGCCGAGATCATGGCCGCCAGCGCCATCGAGCGGGTGCAACTGTTCAACCGCACCGAATTGCTGCAGGTCATCCGCCCGGCGGCCGCGCCCGGCCTGCGCCTGCGTGTGGTCTGGGAAGGCAGCGAATACCGCGGCCGCGGCCGCGAAACCCGCTGGAACGGCACGATCGCCGTCCGCGGCACCACCTGGCACGAACCGCGCGCCGTCAACCGCTTCAACCTCGATCATCTCTTCATCACCGACGCCACCACCCTGCACTTCCAGGGCGTCACCACCGGCGGGTTCCAGGCGCTGGACGCCACCCTGTCCGACCTCGCCGGCAAGCTGGTGATCGACACCAACCTGATCCAGGCCGAGGTGAAGTTGGCCGACCTGCACGACGGCGAACAGGTCTGGGAGGCCGGCGGCCTGGGCCGGCGCATGCGCGCCTTCCTGCTGCCCGACACCGGCGCGAAAACCCTGAACTTCGTCCGCCAGGTCGCGCTCTCGGTCACCGCCGACAACGCCCTGTACCTGCGCGCCACCTTCGAGGACGGCAGCGTGCTGTGGACCAGCCCGGTCTATCTGCTGCGGTAATCCCGGCGCAATGGCGGAAGGAGTG
>JADLHF010000217.1 GCA_020848935.1 Acetobacteraceae bacterium | reverse complement strand
GCGCCCCCGGATGCCGCGCGCGGCGCAGATCGCCTCGATCTACGGCGATGGCGTGGCGTGCAGCCGCAGCTGCCAGTCGAGCGTGCCGGCAGTCGAGCGTGCCGGGTGTCGGGAAATTGTCGCCGTCGGGCGGCGACACCCAGGGCATCCGCTCGCCGCCGTGCACGCCGCCCGCCCTGGGCGGTACGCCGGGCGGGCATGGCGCACCGGGGGGCGCCGCGGCGGTAGCGCGCGGGGCTCAGCTCGCTCGCGCGGTCTTCGGGCCCCCTACTGCCGCTCGCGCCGCGTCCGCTCGACCTGCCCCTGATCCGCACGCGACAGGTTACGCGGGCCAAGCTGCACGGTCAGCCGGTGGATGCGGCCGGTGAAGGTGAACGGTATCTGGTAGTCGTCCGGTACAGCCGACGTGCCGGTATCCTGGCCGACATTGAACACCTCGTCCCACGCGACGCTGATTGGCAGGCTGTGCGGCATCGGTTGCTCGTCCACCACCCGTCCGTTCACGCTGAGCTTGCCCACGCCGCCACGACCCAGGCCCGGCCCTTCGACCGCCGAGGTGAATTCCAGCCGGTGCCGGCCCGGTGGCAGCGCCTCGCGCCCCTGCCATTTCACGATCTCCGCGCCGATCAGGTTCCAGGCGAAGATCGGCCGTCCCCGCAGGATGTAGAACGAGTATCCGGCAAAGCGGCCGCCATCAGTCATCAACACGCCCTCCACGCCGCCCTGCGGCACCTCGATCTCGGCGGTGATGGTGTAGGAGCGGTTGAGCAGGTTGGGCGCCGAACCGGTGTCGGAGAAGGGAATGTTGTAGATCGGACCGGTGTAGGTGAAGTGCGTGCGGCCGGGCGTGAAGCTCGGCTTCTCGCCGATGAAGCGTTGCAGTCGCGAGGCGTCGAGCGGAAAGACGTTGTAGCGCGCCGCCTCCAAGATGAAGCGCTGCTGCATGTCGCGCAGCTTGTCGGGCTGGCTTGCCGCCACGTTGTTGGCCTGGGTCCAGTCACGCCGCAGGTCATAGAGTTCCCATGGAACGCTGTTCATCACGTCGGCAGGCGGCGGTTCCAGGGTGATGATCCACGGCGTACCGACCGGCGGCGCCGAGGCGATCCAGCCATCGTGATAGATCGCGCGCGAGCCGAACATCTCGAAATACTGCGTGATGCGCTGTCCTGGCGCGTTCGCGCCCTCGCGATCCCAGGTATAGGCCATGCTGACGCCCTCGATCGGCTTCTGGGCGATGCCATTGATCACCGAGGGCTGCGGCAGGCCGGCGGCCTCGAGAATGGTCGGCACGATGTCGATCACATGGTGGAACTGTTGGCGGATGCCGCCCGCATCGCGGATGCGCGCGGGCCAGGCCATCGCCAAACCGTTGCGGGTGCCGCCGAAATGCGAGGCGACCTCCTTGGTCCACTGGTAGGGCGTGTCGAACGCCCAGGCCCAGCCGACCGCATAGTGCGGATAGGTCGCATCGCTGCCCCAGGCATCATAGAAGCGCATGTTCTGCTCGACGCTCGGCGACACGCCGTTCGCGATCGCGTATTCATTGAACAGGCCGTTCACCGTGCCTTCGGGGCTCGCACCGTTGTCGCCGCTGATATAGATGACCAGCGTATTGTCGAGCTTGCCGAGGTCGGCGATCGCCTGGAGCACGCGGCCGATCTCGTGGTCGGTATAGGCGAGGAAGGCTGCGTACACGTCGGCCTGGCGGATGAATAGTTTCTTCGCCTCGGCCGACAGCGAATCCCATTGCGCGAGGCTGTCCGGCCAGGCGGTGAGCTCAGCATCCTGCGGAATGATGCCCAGACGCTTCTGGTTGGCGAAGATCCGCTCGCGCAGCCTGTTCCAGCCCTCGTCGAACAGGTGCATCGCGCTGATCCGCTCGATCCATTCCGGCGTCGGGTGGTGCGGCGCGTGCGTGGCGCCGGGGGCGTAGTAGATCATGAACGGCCGGTCGGGCTGGATATCGTGCAGCATCCTGATCCGCCCGATCGCCTCGTCGGCCATCGCGGTGATCAGGTTCCAGCCGGGGTGGCCGAGCTGCGGGGAGATCGGCGTGGTGTTGCGGAACAGCATGCCCGGCGCCCACTGGCTGCTGTCGTCGCCGACGAAGCCGTAGTAGTAGTTGAAGCCCTTGACGTCGCCGGTCGGCCAGTTGTGGAACGGACCGGCCTGGGTGCCCTCCCATTGCGGCACGTTGTGGTCCTTGCCGTACCACGAGGTGTCATAGCCGTTCTGGCGCAGCATCTCGCCGATCGCCATGGCATTGCGCGGGATCACGCTGTTATAGCCGGGATAGCCGGTGGCCTGGTCCACCACCACGCCGGTTCCGACCGAATGGTGGTTGCGCCCGGTCAGCAGGGCCGCACGAGTGGGCGAGCACAGCGCGGTCGTGTGGAAGGCGGTATAGCGCAGGCCCATCGCGGCCACGCGGTCGAGTGTCGGCGTCGGGATCACGCCCCCGAAGGTGGAGGGCGCTGCGAAGCCCACGTCGTCGGTCATGATCAGCAGCACGTTCGGTGCACCGCGCGGAGGCACCACCAGCGGCGCCCATGCCGGCTGCGAATCCACCGCGTTGGGGCTGATCTGGCCCTGGAAGGGTGCCGGCGGGTTCGGCAGGAACCGGCCGTCGATGGTGGCTGTGCTGCCGGGCGCACCAGGCCGCCCGGTGGTCTGCTGGGCCATGGCGACTGGCGCCGCCGCGATCCCGATCAGCCCGGCGATGCATGCCGTTGCCAGTCCTCGCATCATCGGTCCCTCCGTTCTCAAGTTGCTCGGTCGGTACCGGCCGGAACAAAGCCCCGGGCCTTCATCCGCGTGAAAGTCGCGCATGGAACTCCGGCATTCCCGGCTGCCGTTCCCGCATCCGCCATCCCGGGCCGGCGGCGCGACAGCACTGCCGGTCAACGTAACCCTAGCACTATGACAAGGCCGCGAAGGAGGGACGATGGGTGAAAACGCGATCCCGATTGAGCGAAAACCCGACCGGCACGCTCCGCGCGCCGGCCGGTGGGGGCACGGCATCACGCGGATCGCGCGGCGCTGCTCCCTCCAGTGTGTGCGAGGGCAAATCGTCGAACATCGCCAGATGATCGGTGGTGAAGTGGCCCGGATGCCAGAGCCCATGCGACATCGCCACCGCCTTCACCAGCTGCCGCCCCGTGCCACCATGGCGCAGCGCGCGGCGTAGGATGCCATTACGCCGCGCGGTCCGGGCGCGCCGGGCGGCCCGCCGCGGCGGCCGGGCGGCACGGGCGATGGCGAACGACAAGCTCCACGGCACAGCGGCGCTGTCGCCACGCGCGACGCCAAGGCAGGCCCCATCATCAGCCAGCGCATGCCGCGCCTCCGGGCCGTCGAGTTCATTCGCTTCCCGCGCCTGATCGACCGGCGGACCCCGGCGGAACGCGACCTGCACCTGATCCGCGACACCTACGCAGCCCGCAAGACCAAGGCTGTCCGGAAGGGTCTGCTTGCCGCCACGCCGGCGCCGCAGCCTGGCGCCCGGCTTTGATCACGTTTCAGCTATCGCGCCCCCGGATGCCGTGCCGGTCGAGAT
>JADLHF010000216.1 GCA_020848935.1 Acetobacteraceae bacterium | reverse complement strand
GTGGTGGCGCCGATGGCGCGGGCGGCCTCGACGTATTCCAGTTCCTGGACCAGTTGCACCTCGGCATAGGTGACGCGGGCGAAGCCGGGGAGGAAGAGGACGGAGAGGACCATCACCAGCGTCGGCGCGCCCGGCCCCGCCAGGGTGACCACCAGCAGCGCCAGCAGCACCGGCGGGAAGCACAGGATGATGTCGGTGCTGCCCAGTGCCAGCACGCCGCCGAGGCCGCGGAACCAGGCGCTCATCAGCCCCAGCAACGTGCCGGCGATGCAGGCGATCAGGGCGGAGGCGAAGGCGACGGACAGGCTGGTGCGCGCGCCCCAGATCAGCCGCGAGAACACGTCGCGGCCGAACTCGTCGCGGCCCAGCAGGCCCGCCACCCCAGGTGCGGCGAGACGGTTCGCCACGTCCTGGCGCACCGGGTCGGGCAGGCCGAGCCAGGGGGCGAGGAGGGCGAGAAGGACGATGGCGGCGACCATGCCGCCGGGCAGGAGCAGCCGCCTCATGCCGTGCGGATCCGCGGATCGAGGGCGGCGCGGGTGAGGTCGGTGGCCAGGTTGATCAGCAGGAACAGGGTGGAGACCACCAGCACGATGCCCACCACCATCGGGTAGTCGCGCGATTCGACGGCGCGCAGCAGGGGGGTGGAGAGGCCGGGCCAGTTGAAGACGTATTCCACCAGCACGGTGCCGCCGAGCAGCGCGCCCATGTGCAGGCCGAGGACGGTAAGAACCGGCGAGAGCGCATTGCGCAGGATATGCTTCAGCACGACGCGGGCGGGAGCCAGGCCCTTGGCGCGGGCGGTGCGGACATGGTCCTGGGCGACGACATCCAGCACGGAACTGCGGGTCATGCGGAACAGCACCGCGGACAGGCCCTTGGCGATGGCCACCGCCGGCAGGGTCAGCAGCAGCAGATGCTGGCCCGGCGACCGCGCGAACGGCACGTAGCCGCCAGCCGGCATCCACCGCAGCGTCTGCGCCAGCAGCAGGACCAGGAGTGTGCCCACAACGAAGACCGGGATCGCCAGCACGAAGGCGGCGGTGGCCGAGGCGGCGCGGTCAAAACGCCCGCCGCGATGCAGCGCCGCCCAGGTGCCGGCGGGCACGCCGATCAGGATCGCCAGCGTCGTGCCGGCGGCGATCAGTTCCAGCGTGCGCGGCAGGCGCAGCGCGATCTCGTCCAGCACCGGGTAGTCATCGACCAGCGAGGTGCCGAGGTCGCCGCGCAGCAGCCCGGTCAGGAAAGTGGCATATTGCGCCAGCAGCGGGCGGTTGAGGCCGAGGCGGTCGCGCAGTTCTGCGACCGCCACCGGATCAGCGGCAGAGCCGCCCGATGACAGCAGCAACTCGGCGGGATCGCCGGGCACCAGGTGGATGGCGGTGAACACGATGGTCGCCACCACCCAGACCAGCACCAGCGCCAGCGCGACGCGGCGCAGCAGGTACCGCATCAGGCGAAGTCGGTATATTCGAGCTGACTGCCCGAGGAGGTGCTGAGCTGTCCCGGCAGGTTGGTGAAGCCGGTCACCCGCTTGTCCATGCCGAAGCCCTGGCTGCGCCAGGCGAGGCCGACCAGGGGCACTTCCTCAAGTGCCGCGCGTTGCAGGTCCTTGTAGATCTCCACGCGCCTGGCCAGGTCGAACTCGGCCCGGCCGGCGGCGAAGGCGGCGGAGGTGCGCGGCGCCTTCAGGCCGAAGGAGCGGCTGTGGGTGGGCGACAGCGAGGTGTCCATCACCACGCTCAGCCCGTCGGGGTCGTTGCTGTCCGCGGCCACGCCGTGCACCGCCAGGTCGTACTGGCCGCGCGTGCCCATGCTGACCCGGGTGGACCAGTCGGGCAGCATCAGCTCGACCTGGACGCCGACGGCGGCGAGGTATTGCTGCACGATCTCGGCGGTGTCCTTGTGCATGCCGAACTGGGCGGTGGCGAGCATCTTGGCCTGGATGCCGCCGGCATGGCCAGCTTCGGCCAGCAGCGCCTTGGCGCGTGCCGGGTCGTAGTTCCAGCCATGCGCCAGCTGCTCGTCGAAGAACGGCGTGCCCGGCGCCACCGGCACCCCCTCCAGCGGGCGGCCGCGGCCGAAGAAGGCGACCTTGACGATGTCCTCGCGCTTGATGGCGTGGGCCACGGCGCGGCGCACCAGCGGGTTGTCGAAGGGCGGGCGGGTCCCGTTGAACAGCACGTCCATGAACGCGGCCCCCTGGCGCTCGGCCAGGTGCAGGCGGGGATCGGCCTCCACCGAGGCCATCGCCTGCCACGGCACATATTCGATCATGTCCAGGTCGCCGGAGCGCAGGGCGGCGATGCGCAGGTTCTCGTCGGGATAGGCGGTGAACAGGATGCTCTTCAGCTTCGGCAGGCCGGGCTTGTAGTAGTTGGGCGAGGCGGCGATCTCGATCGAGGTGCCGCGTTCCTGGCGCACCAGGCGATACGGACCGCAGCCGATGGTCGCCTTGGGGTCCGAGCCGTGCCAGCAGACCGGCATGTTGTAGTTGGCGAACCAGGCCGGCAGCGTGGCCAGCTTCTGCTTCGGCACCAGCCGCACGGTCAGCTTGTCCGGCGTTTCCACCCGGGCCAGGCCTTGGAACTGGGCGCGCATGTAGGCGGTGGATTTCTCGCCGGCGACCTGTTCGATGGTCCAGCGCACGTCCTCGGCGGTGAAGGGCTCGCCGTTGTGGAAGACCACGCCAGGGCGCAGCTTGAACACCCAGGCGCCTTCGCCGTCGAGCGCCCAACCGGTGGCCAGCTCCCCCTTGAGCGCGCCGTCCGCGCCCCAGGCCACCAGACTGCGGTTGAGCAGCTGCTTGACGGTTCCGGCCGAGGCGCCGGTGTTGTCCCAGGGTTGCAGGTTCGGCGGGTGGGCCGACAGGCCGTAGCGCAGGAAGCCGGGCCGCGCCTGGGCCCGGGCCGGCAGGTGCAGGAACGTCATGGCCGCGGTGCCGGCCAGAAACGCGCGACGGGTCGGGATCATGGCGGCTGACTCCTGTGGGCGGGGATGGGCGGCGAATTGTGACACGTCTCGCGGTGGGGCGGGAATGGCAAACTCGGTGCCGGGGTGGATTGACGGGCTTCGGCGCTGGGGGCGTGGGCGAACGAAGAAAGGTCTTCTTTTTGTGAACAAAAAGAAGCAAAAAAACTTCATTCGTTGTCTTTGTGGAGGAAGTTTCTTGGTTCTTTTTTTCAAAAAAGAACGTTCTTCCTTTCTAGACTTCCGCCCCGCAACCGCCGTTTCGTGACCGCAAACGCCGCGCCATCCAGCCGCAGCATCGCTTCGGCCGCCTCCGCCACCGCGGCGTCGAACGCCGTGGCCGCGACTGCACGGTCGAGGTAGCCGACGCGGGCGGCGTCCGCCGGCCCGTACAGCCGCGCCAGCAGCGTCGCCTCGCCCAGCGCGGTTGGCAGCAGCCGCTCGCGCGCCAGCTCCACCCCGAACGCCGGCAGCGACAGCCCGATCGCAGTCTCGTTCAGCCC
>JADLHF010000215.1 GCA_020848935.1 Acetobacteraceae bacterium | reverse complement strand
GCCTGTTTCACCCATTCGTTCAGCGTCTGCCCCGTGCAGCCGATCTTGGCCGCGATCGACAGGATCGTCGCCCAGCGCGACGGGTGCTGCGCCTCATCCTCCAGCACCATCCGCACCGCCCGCTCGCGAACCTCAGGCGAAAACTTGTTCGTCGTCCTGCTCGTCATCGCTCCAGCCTCTCAGGAGTTGGAGCCTCCTGTCTGTCGCGGATCGCCTAGGTTCAGGATGCGGGCGGCATCCCGCGAGCCTCCTGGGTCCTCGCGCCCGCTTGTCGGATAGGGAGCCGCCCGCGCCACCGATCGTCAGCCTGAACAGTTGACCGGGGATGCCTTTGCATACCCCGCAGGACAGGAGCAGGGATCGTGACGCAGCAGGTCTTCGTCGGCGTCGACGTGGCAAAGGACTGGCTCGACATCCACCACGCCAGCCGAGGGGCAGCGCGGATCGACAACTCGCTGGCCGCGGCGCACTCCTTCGCCGCCAGATGCGCCAAGGAGGGCGCCTGGATCGTTTTCGAGGCGAGTGGCGGATACGACCACCAGCTGCGCGACGCGCTCGAGGCGGCGGGCGTCCCGTTCAGCCGCATCAACCCGCGCCAGGCCCGCGACTTCGCCAGGGCGATGGGGGTCATCGGCAAGACCGACCGTGTCGATGCGCGGATGCTGTCTGAGCTCGGCACCCGCCTGACGCCCGCCCGCACGGCGCCACTGCCTCCGGCACGCCGCGCCCTCCAGGCGCAGGCAACCCGCCGGCGCCAGCTCGTCGAAATGCGCAAGCAGGAAGCAACGCGCCTCCAGCAAACCGTCGATCCGGAGGCGCGGGCCGACATCAGCGGCGTCATCGTGCTGCTCGAGCGCCGCATTGCAAAAGTCGAGGCGCGCATGACCAACCTCGTCGCGGCCGACCCCGAGTTGGCCGCCATCGACCGGCGGCTCCGCACGGCACCGGGTGTCGGGCCGATCGTCGCCGCCACACTCATCGCCGAGCTGCCCGAACTCGGGCAGCTCGACCGACGCAGCATCGCCGCGCTCGCCGGCCTCGCTCCCGTAGCGCGCGACAGCGGACGGCGGTCTGGGCCACGATCCATCGGCGGTGGTCGTCCCATCGTCAGGACCATCCTCTATCTGGCTGCCCTCCAGGCATCACGCCGAGCGGCACCATTCATCCGCTTTCGCGATCGCCTCCAAGCCGCAGGCAAGTCCATAAAGGCGGCCATCATCGCCACAGCGCGGAAGCTCGTCGTCACCCTCAATGCCATGCTCGCATCCAGCACCGATTACCCATCCGAGGCCGCAACCTGATTACAGTTGCCGACAAAACCGGCGCGGTTCACTCAGCCGCGTCGGGAGAATCCCCCTCGCGAACTTTGTCCACGTGGCCTTGGGGCTCAGGTCAATAGCCTCTGAAACAACTCAAGATGCAGCACTCAAATAGTCGAACGCCGATAGAACATGGACCTTCACAACGTGAAGGTATTCCTCGACATCGACGTTCTCGTCCTTCTGGCCCATGCCGCGGGGATAGGGGCCATAGACGAAGGCCGGGATGCCCAACTGGCGCCACAGCCGGGCATCGCTGCCGCCCAGCGAGATCGCCGGCTTCGGCTCGATGCCGGTCACCGCCCTGGCATTGGCACGCAGGTGGCCGGCCATCGCGTGGAACGGGTCGCAGGCGGCGGGTTCGCTGAAATTGATCTCCTCGACGCTGGCGGCGGGATAGCGGGCCAGGATCGTGTGCACCCTCTCCATCACCATCGCCTTGGTGGCGCCGACCGGCAGGCGGATGTCGCATTCGAAACTGCAGAGGCCAGGAATCATGTTCACCTTCAGCCCACCCTGAATCGTTCCGATACTGACGGTAAAGCGCTGGCAGATGCCGGATGCGCCCTCGCCCATTGCCTGGTCCATCGCCGCGGCCCCTTGCGCCAGCGCCTCGCCGATGCGGCCGGGTGCCGGCACCTCGGTGCCGGCGATCGATTCCAGATCGCAGATCAGGCGGGCGGCGATCTTGGTCGCACTGTCCGACAGGTGCGTATAGGCGCCGTGCGCGCCATCGGTGCGCACCGTAAAGCGCAGCCACAACGGCGCCTTTTCGCCGAAGCGGATGGTAATCGGCGAGGACGGCTCGCCGTTCAGCAAGCAGTCTCCCAGCACCTCTGGTTCGTTCGCAACCAGCCAGCGCGCGCCATAGGGGCCGAAGGTCTCCTCGTCGGAGACGCAGGTGAGCGTGAGCTTGCCGTGGAGAGCGGCGCGCAGCGGATAGAGGTAGCGATAGGTCATGATCATGGCTGCGGTGCCGGCCTTCATATCGGCAACGCCCCTGCCCCAGATCTTTCCATCGGCAAGCGCACCGCTCCAGGGACCGTGGGTCCATGGCTCGGATTCGTCGACGGGGAACACGTCGATGTGACCGTTCAGCACCAGGTGTCGTCCGGGCTTTGCCGCTTCGAAGGTGCCGACGATGTTCGGCCATTCGGCAACGGGCGCCACCGTGCGCCAGGGCAGGCCGTGGCGATCGAGAAAGCTGGTGATTACGCCTGTCGCTTCGCGCGTGTCGCCGGGCGGGT
>JADLHF010000214.1 GCA_020848935.1 Acetobacteraceae bacterium | reverse complement strand
GAAACCCTGCTCGCCACGCCGGAGGCGACGGAATTCCTCACCGCCGTCCCCCAGGCCGGCCGCATCCTCCGCCCGCTCTGCCGCATGCTGGGCCTCACCCCGCCGGCGTGCCTCCGCCTGCCCGAACACCCCCGCCCGCCGCACCCGAAGCCGCGCGCCGAACCCCGCGCCGAATCGCCGCCCCATCCGCCCGCCCGCCCGCTGCCCGCCTATGTCCGCGCCGCCGCGCGTGCCTGGAAATCAAAAAACGGCTGATTGGGGGGCAGGGGAGGATTGCGCGCTAATTATTGCGATATCGGAATTAAATCACTCATCGACAATCGCCACCGCCCGCGTCCACCCCGCACTGCCGCGGTGCACCTTCACCGGAAAGCACACCACCTGGAATCCATCGTCGGGAAGCTGGTCCAACTGCCCCAGCTTCTCCAGATGCGAATACCCGATCTCGCGCCCCGCCCGATGCCCTTCCCAGATCAGCCCGGCATCCCCGCTCTCCGCCACCCGCTTCCTGGTGAAGCTGAACGGCGCATCCCACGACCACGCATCCGTCCCCACCAGCCGGATGCCCTGCTCCAGCATCCACAGCGTCGCCGCCTTGCCCATCCCGCAGCCCCGATCGATGAAATCCTCCTCGCCATACCGCGCCCCGGCCGCGGTATTGACCACCACGATCTCCAATGGCCGCAACGAATGCCCGATCCGCTTCAACTCCGCCTCGACATCGCCCGGCGTCGCCACATACCCGTCCGGCAGGTGGCGGAAATCCAGCTTCACCGCCGGCTGGAAGCACCACTCCAGCGGAATTTCATCGATCCGCCACGACTTCTCCCCACCCGCCACCAGCCGCTCGTTCATCCGCGAGAAGTAATGGTACGGCGCATCCAGGTGGGTGCCGTTATGGGTGGAGATCTGCACATTCTCCACCGCCGCGTATTCGCCTTCCGGCAACTGGTCCAGCCGCACCCCCATGTACTCGGCCATCCTTGGCGCGGACATGTGGTGGTCGATATACTCGATCTTCGGCAGCATGTTCGCCGGGTCCGACGCGATGCCGGCGCGCAGCGGAACCGAGATATCGATCAGTCGCCGTGCCATGTCCCGCCCCTACCGGCTCAGCGCCACGACCGCCGCCGCACTGCCGGCGGCAATCCGCGCGATCGCCGGAACATCCACCGCATCGGGGAACCGATCCTGCGGCAGATGGAACAGCCGGTTCGACCCGACCAGGGTCAGGTAGTGCCCGCCCGCGAGATGGATATCCCGCGTCTCGCCGTTCGGCACCACGTCCTTCCCGGCCAGCCGGTCCGCCGCCCGCCCCGCTTGCGTCAACGCCCCCTGGAACAGCGCCCTCAGGTCATCGGCATTGGACTGGATGAACAGCTCGCCCCCCGCCGCCCCGATATTGGCACCGTAATGAATCCAGATCGCCGCCCCCGCCTTGTCCCACCCCGCCCGCCGGGCGAGGAAATCATCCAGCCCGGTATGCCCCAGCTCATGGCCGGAATTCGCCGTCATCACCACGTCCCGCCCCGGCGGATTGGCCCGCAGCGCGCGCAGCGTCTCCAGCCAGCACACCAGCCCGCCGCCGCGCTCGCTGGTGGACTGCCACCACGACGACCGCGGCGTCATCACCACCAGCTTCTCGCGGGCGCGATCCCGCCCGGCGATCGCCACCACCACATTGCGCGCCTGCGCCGGCGTCCGCCGGCTGCGCACCGACACCCGCAGCGCCGCCCCTCGCCGCGCCTTGCCGATCACCTTCTCCGCCTCCGTGCTCGGCACCAGCAGGATCGGCGGCCCGAACGGCCTGGTGAACGCCTCGGCATTCAGCACCGCCAGCCCCGGCGCCTGGCCCTTGGTGATCACCACCAGCGCCTTGCTCTTGGTCTCGCGGCGGAAACGGCTGAACTCGGGGCTGTAGACGGCGGTCGGCGGCAGTTCCAGCACATGGACATCGCCCTCGCCGGGATCGCCCAGCCCCGGCCCCACCGAGGCCAAAGCCATCACCCGCCCGTCCGGCGTGTCCGGCGAATCGAACATCTTCTCGCCGGCGATCCGCTCGCCCTCGATCTCCACGAAGGCCACATCCACGTCGATGCGGCTGACATCGAATGCCTCGAACCCCACCTCGCCACCGATCGCCCGCGCCTCGCCGGCCAGCCAGTCCGCGCCCGCCTGGTCCCCGGCGGTCGCGGTGCGGTGGATGCCCTGCGAATCCCATGCCCGCAACCACGCCGCCGCCCGCGCCACGGCATCATCGCCCGCCGCCCCGACCATCAACGCCCCACCGGCCAACAGGAATCCACGCCGCGACTGCTCCATTGCCATTCTCCCATACCGCCTCCCGCCCGCTTGTGCGGGTTCGACCGATGCCAGAAGCAAGCCCGGGGGCGCATCCTCAGCTTTCCAGCTCGCTGTCCCAGTATAGGTAGTCCCGCCAGCTTTGGTGCAGATAGTTCGGCGGAAACGCCCGCCCGTTCTCCTGCAGCGCCCAGGTGGTGGGCTGGCACGGCGTGGAAAGCGGGAACATCCGGCACTCCTTCGGCAGCCGGCTGCCCTTGCGCAGATTGCAGGCGCCGCAGGCGGTGACCACATTCTCCCACGTCGTCCGCCCGCCGCGGCTGCGCGGGATCACATGGTCGAAGGTCAGGTCCGGCGCCGGCGCCCGGGCGCGGCAATACTGGCAGGCGAAGGCATCGCGCAGGAACACGTTGAACCGGGTGAAGGCCGGGCGCCGCGATGTCGCGATATAGTCCTTCAGCGCGATCACGCTGGGCAGCCGGATGGTCAGGCTGGGCGAGTGCACCTCGCGGTCGTATTCGCTCAGCACCGAGACGCGATCCAGGAACACCGCCTTCACCGCGTCCTGCCAGGACCACACGGAAAGCGGGAAATACGACAGCGGGCGGAAATCCGCGTTCAGGACCAGCGCCGGAAAATGATGGCCGCCATCAGGCAATAGGCACCTCCGCCGTGAAGGGCACCGGCTGGGCGGCCGATCCTGCGACCGAATCGCCATGCCGGGTGCGTCACCGGGAACGGCGGGATATTCGCACCCGGTGCCCGCCCCCGCAACGGGGGGCCGGATTCGGGCCGCGCCTACGGTTCGGCGAAGATCCGTTGCAGGAACAGCGCGCCTGCCGCCAGCCCGGCCTCGTCGATGCCATGCTCCAGCCGCGGGCAGTACATCGCCTCCACCGCGAATCCCGCCGCCGCCAGCGCCGCCTCGGCTTCGCGGGACCGCGCGGCCGGAACCACCCCGTCATCCTCGCCATGCACGATCAGCACCGGCGGCCGCGCCGTCGCCTCGCCCAGCCGCCCGGCGGCCACCAGCGCGCCGGAAAACGCCAGCACCCCGCGCGGCGCCACCGCCCGGCGCAGCCCGGTGTACAGCACCGTCATCGCCCCCTGGCTGAACCCCATCAGCGCATAGGCCTGCGCCGGCAGCCCCAGCCGCGCCAACTCGGCATCGATGAAGCCGTCCAGCGCCGTCCGCGCCGCCGCCGCCCCGGCGGCGATCCGCTCCGGCGTCCGGTCGGTCACGGAAAACCACTGCCGCCCGAACGGCCCCATGTCGCAGGCCTGCGGCGCATCGGGCGCGGCAAAGGCGGCATGCGGCAGTGTCTTGCCCCAGTACGGCGCCAGGTCGATCAGATCCTGCCCATCCGCCCCCAGCCCATGGCACAGCACCACCAGTTGCCGCGCCGGGCCAGGTTCGCGCGGGCCCCAGCGCGGGCCATCGAGCAGGGTCATGGCAAGCTCCCTCCTGTGCCGCGGCCCCTGGCACCCCGGGTGCAGCGGTCTGCGGTACCTGCTACTGTGGACCATTCGCAGGGCCGCGGAACAGCGATGAAAACCGATACTGCAACCGACCCGCCACGCCACGCCGCCGCCCCGGTCATCCGTTTCGCCCCCAGCCCCACCGGCCACCTGCACCTGGGCCACGCCTTCTCCGCCCTGTCCGCCTGGCACCGGGCGCGCGCGGCGGGCGGGCGGTTCCTGCTGCGGCTGGAGGATATCGACGCCACGCGCTGCCGTGAGGAATTCGCCGCCGCGATCCTGGAGGACCTGGCCTGGCTCGGCCTGGAGTGGGACGGCCCGGTGCGGGTGCAGTCGGCGCACATGGCGGAGTACCGTGCCGTGCTGGACTGGCTGCGCGGCAGGGGGCTGCTGTATCCCTGCTTCTGCACCCGCGCCGACATCCGCCGCGAACTCTCCGCCCCGCACGGGCCGGAGGGACCGGTCTATCCCGGCACCTGCCGCCATCTCGGCGCGGCCGCACGGGCGGCGAAGCTGGCCTCCGGGATGGCGCATGCCTGGCGCCTGGACATGGAAGCGGCACTGGAGGTTGTGGGCGGGTCGCTGCGGTTCCATGACGAAACCGCCGGCTGGGTGGCCGCCGATCCCGGGCCGTTCGGCGACGTGGTGCTGGCGCGCAAGGATGTGCCGGCCAGCTACCATCTCTGCGTCACCCACGACGATGCGCT
>JADLHF010000213.1 GCA_020848935.1 Acetobacteraceae bacterium | reverse complement strand
GCGACTCGAAGAACACCCTCTACTGCTCGTTCTGCGGCAAGTCCCAGCACGAGGTGCGCAAGCTCATCGCGGGCCCGACGGTGTTCATCTGCGACGAATGCGTCGAGCTGTGCATGGACATCATCCGCGAGGAGCACAAGACGCACCTGGTGAAGTCGCGCGACGGGGTGCCGACGCCGAAGGAGATCTGCAAGGTCCTGGACGACTACGTGATCGGCCAGGCCCACGCCAAGAAGGTGCTGAGCGTGGCGGTGCACAACCACTACAAGCGCCTGGCGCACGGGGCGAAGAACAACGACGTCGAGATCGCCAAATCCAACATCCTGCTGCTCGGCCCCACCGGCTCGGGCAAGACGCTGCTGGCGCAGACCCTGGCGCGGATCATCGACGTGCCGTTCACCATGGCCGACGCCACCACGCTGACCGAGGCCGGCTATGTCGGCGAGGATGTCGAGAACATCATCCTCAAGCTGCTGCAGGCCGCCGACTACAATGTGGAGCGGGCGCAGCGCGGCATCGTCTATATCGACGAGGTCGACAAGATCAGCCGCAAGTCGGACAATCCCTCGATCACCCGCGACGTCTCGGGCGAGGGCGTGCAGCAGGCGCTGCTGAAGATCATGGAGGGCACCGTGGCCTCCGTGCCGCCGCAGGGCGGGCGCAAGCATCCGCAGCAGGAGTTCCTGCAGGTCGATACCACCAACATCCTGTTCATCTGCGGCGGCGCCTTCTCGGGGCTGGACAAGATCATCTCCAGCCGCGGCAAGGGGGCGGGCATCGGCTACGGCGCCGAGGTGCGCGCGCCCGAGGAGCGGCGGATGGGGGCGATCCTGCGCGAGGTGGAGCCGGAGGACCTGCTGAAGTTCGGCCTGATCCCCGAGTTCATCGGCCGCCTGCCGGTGGTGGCCACGCTGGAGGACCTGGACGAGGCCGCCCTGATCGAGATCCTGTCCAAGCCGAAGAACGCGCTGGTCAAGCAGTACGGCCGGCTGTTCGAGATGGAGGGGGTGAAGCTGTCCTTCACCGAGGACGCGCTGTCCTCGGTCTCGCGCCGGGCGATCGCGCGCAAGACCGGCGCGCGCGGCCTGCGCTCGATCATGGAGCAGATCCTGCTGTCCACCATGTTCGACCTGCCGAGCCTGGACGGGGTGGAGGAGGTGGTGATCAACCGCGAGGTGGCCGAAAGCCGCGCCAACCCCTTGTATCTCTACGGCAAGAAAGCCAGCGAGACGAGCGCCTGAGCGCGCTTGGCGGGGATCAAGAGGGCAGGCGCGCGGCGCAGGCGCGGCAGATGCGCGGCGTGCGCGGCGCCGAGCGGAGCGTCGCCGGCCCAACCTTCCCTTGCGGCACCCACCCTGCGTGACGATATGATGCTGCATCTGTCGGTTCAGCGTCCGGACGGTGCCCGCCACGGCGGGCCGGTACGGATGGTGGCCTGCAGGGTGCGGTCCGTGCCCATGGACGGGGCGGCTTGCCGATCGACTGTCCCTATGGAGGTCATTTGATGTCTCAATCCGATAATCCCGAAATCCCCGCGAAGCCGCCGGCACCGGTGGTCAAGGCGGCGGCGTCCGGCGACCTGCTGCCGGTGCTGCCGCTGCGCGACATCGTGGTATTCCCGCACATGATCGTGCCGCTGTTCGTCGGGCGCGAGAAATCCGTCCGCGCGCTGGAAGCGGTGATGAAGGACGACAAGCAGATCCTGCTGGTCGCCCAGAAGAACGCCGCCCAGGACGACCCCGCGGCCGACGACATCTTCCGCATCGGCACGGTCTCGACGATCCTGCAGCTGCTGAAGCTGCCCGACGGCACGGTGAAGGTGCTGGTCGAGGGCGGCCGCCGCGCCAGGATCACCGGCTTCAAGGAAACCGAGGACTATTTCGAGGCTATCGTGGAGCCGATGCCGGACCGCGAGCCCGATGCCAAGGAGCTGGATGCGCTCGGCCGCACCGTGGTCGGCCAGTTCGAGCAGTACATCAAGCTGAACAAGAAGATCGCGCCCGAGGTGCTGGTCTCGCTGAACCAGATCGACGACCCCTCCAAGCTGGCCGACAGCATCGCCCAGCACCTGAACCTGAAGATCCCCGAGAAGCAGGAGCTGCTGGAGATCGCGAAGGTCGGCGAGCGGCTGGAGCGCGTCTTCGGCCACATGGAGAGCGAGATCGGCGTGCTCCAGGTGGAGAAGCGCATCCGCAACCGCGTGAAGCGGCAGATGGAGAAGACCCAGCGCGAGTACTACCTGAACGAGCAGCTGAAGGCGATCCAGAAGGAGCTGGGCGAGGGCGAGGACGGCAAGGACGAGACCGCCGAGCTGGAAGCCAAGATCAAGAAGACCAAGCTGACCAAGGAAGCGCGGGAGAAGGCGCTGGGCGAGCTGAAGAAGCTGCGCACCATGAGCCCGATGAGCGCCGAGGCCACCGTGGTGCGCAACTACCTCGACTGGATCCTGTCGATCCCGTGGAAGAAGCGCAGCAAGGTCAAGAACGACGTGATGGAGGCCGAGAAGGTTCTCAACGCCGACCATTACGGGCTGGAGAAGGTCAAGGAGCGCATCCTCGAATACCTGGCGGTGCAGTCGCGCGCCCAGAAGGTGCGCGGGCCCATCCTGTGCCTGGTTGGCCCGCCCGGCGTGGGCAAGACCTCGCTCGGCAAGTCGATCGCGCGTGCCACCGGGCGCAACTTCGTGCGCATGAGCCTGGGCGGCGTGCGCGACGAGGCCGAGATCCGCGGCCACCGGCGCACCTATATCGGCTCGATGCCGGGCAAGGTGGTGCAGGGCATGAAGAAGGCCAAGACCTCCAACCCGCTGTTCCTGCTGGACGAAATCGACAAGCTGGGTGCCGACTGGCGCGGCGATCCCTCCAGCGCGCTGCTGGAGGTGCTGGACCCCGAGCAGAACTCCACCTTCGCCGACCACTACCTGGAGGTGGATTACGACCTGTCGGACGTGATGTTCGTCACCACCGCCAACTCGCTGCGCATGCCGCAGCCGCTGCTGGACCGCATGGAGATCATCCGCATCCCCGGCTACACCGAGGATGAGAAGGTCGGCATCGCGCGCATGCACCTGATCGCCAAGCAGGCCGAGGCGCACAGCCTGAAGCCTGACGAGTGGACAGTGACCGACGATGCCGTGCGCGACCTGATCCGCTACTACACCCGCGAGGCCGGGGTGCGGAACCTGGAGCGCGAGCTGGCGAGCCTGGCGCGCAAGGCAGTGAAGGAGATCGTCACCACCAAGGTCAAGAAGGTGGCGATCACCCGCAAGAACGTCGAGAAATACGCCGGCGTGCGCAAGTTCCGCTACGGCGAGGCGGAGACCGAGGACATGGTGGGCGCGGTCACCGGCCTGGCTTGGACCGAGGTGGGCGGCGAGATCCTGACCATCGAGAGCGTGCTGCTGCCCGGCAAGGGCAACATCAAGCACACCGGCAAGCTGGGCGACGTGATGCAGGAGAGCGTGTCCGCAGCCCTGAGCTACGTGCGCAGCCGCTCGATCACATTCGGCATCAAGCCGACGCTGTTCGAGAAGCGGGATATCCACGTGCACGTGCCGGAGGGGGCAACCCCGAAGGACGGGCCGTCGGCGGGCATCGCCATGGCGACCTCGATCGTCTCGATCCTCACCGGCATTCCGGTGCGGCGCGACATCGCCATGACCGGCGAGATCACGCTGCGCGGCCGGGTGCTGCCGATCGGGGGGCTGAAGGAGAAGCTGCTGGCCGCCCTGCGCGCGGGGATCGGCACGGTGTTCATCCCGAAGGAGAACGAGAAGGACCTGGCCGACATCCCCGACAACGTGAAGAAGAACCTCAAGATCGTGCCGGTGGCGCATGTCGACGAGGTGATCGCCCAGGCGCTGGTGCGCAAACCGGAGGCGATCGAGTGGGTGGAGCCGCCGGAGCCGGCGGTCGGCGCCGCGGCGCCGGCGGCGGTGGGCAGCCCGCTGCCGCACTAGGCCTGGTGACGGCGTGACCGACAACCCGCCCGGGGGGCAGTCCCCGGGCGGGAATCGGCGTGTTTCCTGTCACATACGTGGCATGCGCCACGCGGGTATCGTTGCCCCTCCCGGCACATCGCTCTAGTGTCGCCGGGCAGGGAGGGGGCCGCGATTCGCGGGGCACCCAGAGAACGCTAAGAGATCAAGGGGACAGGCGTGAACAAGATCGATCTGATCGCGGCAGTGGCCGACTCGACGGAACTGACCCGTGCCAAGGCAGGCGAGGCGGTGGATGCGGTTCTGGGGGCGATCGAGGCGGCGCTGAAGAACGGCGAGGAGGTTCGCCTGGTTGGCTTCGGCACCTTCGCCACCGCCACGCGCAAGGCCAGCACCGGGCGCAATCCGCGCACCGGCGACGCCATCGCCATTCCCGAGTCGACCTCGGTGCGCTTCAAGCCCGGCAAGGGGCTGAAGGACGCGGTGGGCTGACACCAGCCATGCGTGATGCCCCGGCGTGGCGGTCTGCGTGACGGCCGGGCGGGGGCGAGCGCGGGCGGAACGAAGGGCGGGCGGTTAGCTCAGCGGTAGAGCGTCTCGTTTACACCGAGAGGGTCGGCGGTTCGATCCCGTCACCGCCCATTCCCGGCGGCAGCGACACGACCGGTCGAATCGGTTGGAAACTGCCCCAGCTTCGCTTGACGTAGCGGCGCCCAGCCTCTAAACGCCGGGCCTCGCTGATGCGGGTGTAGCTCAGTTGGTTAGAGCGCCGGCCTGTCACGCCGGAGGTCGCGGGTTCGAGCCCCGTCACTCGCGCCAGTGAACGGCCCCAGGGCCGTCGCGGGTGCTGCAACCCCCTCAGTCCTCGCCGTGATGGTGCCCGTCGTGATGGGGTGCTCCCGGACCATCCCATCCTCGGCTGAATATGCAAAAACCCACCCTGCCCCCTATGGCCGCGGGTGCGGGTTGCGGGTAATGTCCGGCCGCGCTGCGATGCGGCATCCCTCGCACGGCGCGGTCGTGCGCGATGGGAAGGATAGGTTTGATGGCTCCGGTCCTGGTCGAATATTTCCCCATCCTGGTGTTCATGGGCATCGCCGCGGTGATTGCGCTGGCGATGGTCGGCGGTTCGCTGCTGGCGGCGCACCAGAAGCCCTATGCCGAGAAGCTCAGCGCCTATGAGTGCGGGTTCGAGGCGTTCGACGACGCCCGCCGGCGCTTCGACGTGCGGTTCTACCTGGTCGCCATCCTGTTCATCATCTTCGACCTGGAGGTGGCGTTCCTGTTCCCCTGGGCGGTCAGCCTGTCGGAGACCGGGCTGTTCGGCTTCCTGTCGATGGTGGGCTTCCTGGGCGTGCTGACGGTGGGGTTCATCTACGAGTGGCGCAAGGGCGCGCTGGATTGGGAGTGACGCCATGAGTGCCACGCAAGGCGACGGTATCCTGCGCCCCGGCCCGGGGCAGGACGCGGTGATCAAGGGCATCACCGGCGAGATCGACGACAAGGGCTTTGTCGTCGCCAACCTGGACAAACTGGTGAACTGGGCGCGCACCGGCAGCCTGTGGCCGATGACCTTCGGGCTGGCCTGCTGCGCCGTGGAGATGATCCACGCCTACATGCCGCGCTACGACCTGGATCGCATGGGGGTGATCCCGCGCGCCTCGCCGCGCCAGTCCGATGTGATGATCGTGGCGGGAACCCTGACCAACAAGATGGCCCCCGCACTTCGCAAGGTGTACGACCAGATGCCGGAGCCGCGCTGGGTGATCTCGATGGGCAGCTGCGCCAATGGCGGCGGCTACTACCATTATTCCTACTCGGTGGTGCGCGGCTGCGACCGGGTGGTGCCGGTGGACGTCTATGTCCCCGGCTGCCCGCCCACCGCCGAGGCGCTGGTGTACGGGATCATGCAGTTGCAGAAGAAGATCAACCGCACGGGGACCATTCTTCGTGGCTGACGAAACACCCGCTTCCCCCGCGCCGAGTGCCGCCGAGGCACTGGCCGCCATCGTGGCCGCGCTGCCGGGCATGACGGCAACCGCGATCCACTACGGCGAAGTGGTGGCCCAGGCCGGGCGCGACGCGCTGCCCGCGCTGATGGCCGCCTTGCGCGACCGCGAGGACTGCGCCTTCGAGCAGGTGATGGACATTTGCGGCGTGGATTGGCCGCAGCGCGCCGAACGCTTCGACGTGGTCTACAACCTGCTGTCGGTGTCGCTGAACCAGCGGCTGCGGGTGATCGTCACCACCGACGAATCGACGTCCGTCCCCTCGGTGCACCGCATCTGGCCGGCGGCCACCTGGTGGGAGCGCGAGGCCTGGGACCTCTACGGCATCGTGTTCTCCGACCAGCCCGATCTGCGCCGCATCCTGACCGATTACGGCTTCGAGGGGCATCCGCTGCGCAAGGATTTTCCGCTCACCGGCTATGTCGAGGTGCGCTACGACCCCGAGCGCGGCCAGGTGGTGTACGAGCCGGTGAAGCTGGTGCAGGATTTCCGCAACTTCGACTTCCTGTCGCCGTGGGAGGCGATGACCACGCTGCCCGGTGACGAGAAGGTGGCACCGCGCAAGCCGGGAGGCGGAGCATGAGCGAGGTCGGGTCCAAGACCCCCAAGCCCACCGAGACGAAGACCACCG
>JADLHF010000212.1 GCA_020848935.1 Acetobacteraceae bacterium | reverse complement strand
TATCCCGGCGGGGCCAGCTCGCGGGCGATGCGGTTGTCCACGTCACCCATGGGCACAAAGACGATACGTTGCATGGTTTCCTCCACCTCGGTGGGGCAAGTCTAGCCGGGTGGGCGGAGTTGGCTAGTGGCGCGGTGTAGGGGTGGCGCTGAATATTACGATAACGGAACATTTACCGCGTGGCTGGGGTCATGACCCCGCCGGGTGGCGGCGGGTGGGGAAGAGGATGGGCGGCAGGCGGGGGCGGCGCAGGGCGGCGCGGATTTGGCGCGGCGAGGGTTCGCGCGGGGGTTCGCGCGGGGGTTTTTCGGCCGGTGCGGGCCTGGCGCGCGGCGTGTATCGGCGCGGTGGGCGGGGGGGCAGGCGCAACGGGGCGGGCGGGGTGAGGCCGAGCATGCGGCAGAGCGGGCGCAGGATGCGGCCGGCCTGCGGGGCGGCGGCGATGAAGGCGGGGAATTCCGGGTCGGCGAGGAGGACTTCGAGCTGGCAGGCGTAGGCCGCGCCGTGGTGGCGCAGCGGGACGACCAGCCAGGCGCGGCGGGTGGGCAGGCGCATGGTGGGGGGGCGCATGGTGGGGGCGCGCATGGTGGGGGGGCGGGCGGGACGTGGCGGGCGCGCGATGGGCAGGGTGGCGGATTTCCAGCGGAGATAGAGACGCTCGAAGCGCTGTGCCATGCGGCCGAGGCGGGTCCAGGCGAGGGTCCAGATGGCGGGGGGGATCGGCGCCGGGCCGGGCGGCGGCTGGACCGGGATGAAGGCGCGCGTGCCGAGCCAGACGACGCCCGGGTTGGGGTCGCGCTGGGCGATGAAGGCGGCCACGACGGCGCGCAGGCCGGCCAGGATGAGGGTGAAGCGGGCGGCGATGGTTAACATTTTAGTTAGTATATTGGACCGCCGCGACCGCTGCAACGGATTTCGCACCACCGCCGCAAGGCACGGCGTTATTTTTTCGCAGCCCGAGGCAAACCGCGTGTCCACCGCCTTGCCCGGGTGCGTCGGACGGCGCGCCGCCCAGCCGGCCTGGGGGGTCTATCGCCCCTGGAAGACCGGCTTGCGCTTTTCCATGAAGGCGGTGCGGCCTTCGATGTAGTCGGCGCTGGCGAAGCATTCGGCGACCAAGCGTTCGGCTTCGGCGAGGTTGGCGGCCGGCGAGAGGGTGAGCAGTTCCTCGACGGTGCGCTTGACGGCGCGCATGGTCATCGGCGCGTTTTCGGCGATGGTGTCGCAGTATGTGCGGACATAGGCTTCGAGTTCGCCCTCGGGCAGGACGCGGTTGACCAGGCCCATGTCGCGGGCTTCGTGGGCGGTGAAGTGGCGGGCGGTGTAGAAGATTTCCTTCACATGGCTGGGGCCGACGAGGTCCATCAGGCGCTTGACGCCGGACGGGCCGTAGCCGAGGCCGAGGCGGGTGGCGGGGACGCCGAATTTCGCGCCCTCGGACGCGATGCGCATGTCGCAGCACACCGCGATGCCGACGCCGCCGCCGATGCAGTAGCCCCGGATCATGGCGATGGTCGGCTTGGGGGATTTGGCCAGGCGGCGGGAGGCTTCGTCGGAGATGCCGTCGTATTTGGCCACCGTTTCGGGCGAGGAGCGGAGTTCGTTGAACTGGCTGATATCCGCACCGGCGACGAAGGCCTTGTCGCCCATGCCGCGCAGGACGATGACGCGCACGGCGGGGTCGGCTTCCATGCGGTCGAGTGCCAGGGGGACGGCTTCCCACATGTCCTGGCTCATGGCGTTGCGGCGGGCGGGGTTGTTGAAGGTGATCCAGCCGACGGCGCCCTCGATGGCAGCGATCACGCGGTCGGTCGGCAGGGCGATGGCGGTCATGGCGGGGTCCCCTCTTTGCAAGCCGGTGGCGGCGGGGGAGACTGGCGCGATCACGGGGCGGAGGCAATCGACATGGCGCGTGCGCGGCTGCGCGACCTGGGCATCACCACCGGCGCGCTGCCGCCGGGGGCGCTGAATGCGATCACCGATGTGGCCGGGGTGAAGGTGGGGGTGGCGACGCTGATCCGCGATGCGCCGCATGTGGTGCGGACCGGGGTGACCGCAATCTGGCCGCGGGGGGAGGAGATCTGGCAGGAGTATTGCTTTGCCGGCATCCACAGCTTCAACGGCAATGGCGAGATGACGGGGATTCCGTGGATTGCCGAGCAGGGGCTGCTGGGGGCGCCGATCTGCATCACCAATACCTGGTCGGTGGGGGTGGTGCGCGATGCCATCAGCGCGGCGGCGCTGAAGGCGGGGGCGACGCAGAATTTCCACCTGCCGGTGGCCGCCGAGACCTATGACGGGTGGCTGTCGGAGAGCGAGCAGTTTCCGGTGACCACGGCGCTGGCGATCGCGGCGATCGAGGCGGCCACGGACGGGCCGGTGCCGGAGGGCAATGTCGGCGGCGGGACCGGGATGATCTGCCACGAGTTCAAGGGCGGCACGGGAACGGCGTCGCGGGTGGTGGACGGGTTCACGGTGGGGGCGCTGGTGCAGGCCAATTACGGCGCGCGCGACCTGTTGCGGGTGGACGGGGTGCCGGTGGGGCGGATGATCGGGCCGGAGGTGGTGCCATCGCACAGGGTGGCGCCGCGCGAGGCCGGCAGCATCATCGTGGTGCTGGCGACCGATGCGCCGCTGCTGCCGATCCAGTGCCAGCGGCTGGCGCGGCGGGCGACGACGGGGCTGGCCTGGGTGGGGGGGATCGGCGGCAACGGGTCGGGCGATATCTTCATCGCGTTCTCGACGGGGAATACCGTGCGGCAGGGGGATACGCTCAGCGACGTGCGGATGGTGGCGCCGGAGGCGATGACCAACCTGTTCCAGGCGGCGGCGGAGGCGACCGAGGAGGCGATCCTCAACGCCATCTGCGCGGCGGAGACGATGACCGGGCGCGAGGGGCGGGTGGTGCATGCGTTGCCGCACGACCTGCTGGTGAAGGCGATGGAGGCGTATCGAAGGTAGGAAGGTCTTCTTTTTGTGAACAAAAAGAAGCAAAAAAACTTCATTCAGAAAGATGGCTGGGTATGGCTCGGTTTTCTTAATGAATGAAAGTTTTTTGGTTCTTTTTTTCAAAAAAGAACATGCTTTCTTCTCCTGCCTAGGCGGGATCGCGTTGCAGCAGTTCGATCGAGACTCCCTCGGGGCCGCGCAGGAAGGCGATGCGCAGGCCGGGCCGCAGGTTGGTGGCCTCCATGGTGAATTCGGCGCCCTTGGCCTTGAGCTCGGCGATGGCGGCGGCGAGGTCGGGGACGGCCAGGCCGATATGGTCCAGGCCGAGATGGGGGTGGCCGGGGGCGGCGGCGGTGTCGGCGTTGGCGGCGGCGATGAAGATGTCCATGCCGCCGAGCTTGAGGTCCACGCGCGGGGCGCCGGCGACGGTGGAGCGGATCACCTCGGCGCCGAACATGCGTTCGTAGAACCGGGCGGTGGCCTCGACATCGGGGCTGCGCAGGTGGATGTGCTCGAAGGTGTAGCCGGGCATTGGAACGCTCCTGCGGGATGGCCGGGGGCCAAGCCTACAGGAGCGCGCCGCAGCCGGCCAGGGCGGGGGTGTCAGCAGCCGTGGCCGAACCAGTTGCCGCCGCCGCCGTTGCTGCCGGAGAAGTTCGAGGTGTTCAGCTGCGACAGGCCCATGAAGGTGACGGTGGTGCTGTCGGACAGGGTGATCTGCACGCCGCCGGCGACCTTGGTCTGGCTGGACAGGGCGTCGTGGACCGCGTGGCGGCCGTAGCCGTCCAGGGCGATGCGGTCGTTGCCGTCGAAGCCGAAGATGATGTCGTGGCCGCCGCTGAGGCCGTCGATGAAGCTGTAGATGTCGCGGCCGGGGCCGCCGGTGATGGTGGAGTCGCCGAGGCCGCCGACGAAGGTGTCGTTGCCGAAGCCGCCGATGATCCGGGTGGGGCCGGCGCCGGCGTAGAAGCTGTTGTTGCCGCCGGCCAGGGCGCCGAACAGGGTGGTGGCGCCGTCGCCGGCATGGAGTTCCTGCTTCTTCTCGCCCTCGGCGTACAGCACGTCGCCGGCGCCGCCGCCGTAGAGGGTGGCGCGGCTGGTGCCGGCGTGGATCTCGTTGTTGCCGGCGCTGCCGCCGTGGAATTCGTTGCGGCCGTCGCCGCCGTGGATGGTGGCGCTGCCGGAGCCGCCGAAGATGGTGGCCGGACCCTCGCCGCCGACGAAGAACAGGCTGCCGCTGCCGCCGAACACCTCCTGCTTGCCGGAGCCGGTGGCGACGATGGTGGCGCTGCCGGCGCCGAGGACGATGCGGTCGCGGCCCTCGGAGACCACGCGGTCGTTGCCGCCGCCGAGCTGGATGATGTTGCGCCCGGTGCCGGCGCGCACGGTGTCGTCGCCGTCGCCCAGCGCGGTGATGGTGTCGTCGCCGCCGCCGGTGTTGATGGACCAGGCGCCGGGGCCGCCGGCGGGCACCATGATGCGGTTGTCGCCGCCGCCGGCCGCCACGGTGCCGGAGCCGCCGCCGCTGTAGAAGGTGAGGCCGCCGGTGGAGGCCAGCACGGTGCTGTTGCTCTCGCCGTTGCCGAAGATCACCGCCTTGGAGGCGGTGCTGACGATGGCGCGGTAGTCGGCGGGCAGGAAGGTGGCGCCCTTGGTCTGTTGCAGCCACTCGCCGGATTTGCCGGCGGGGACGGCGGGGGGTTGGCCGGCATTGCTGCTGGCCGGGACGATGCTGCCGCTGGCGACGCCGGCGGTGATGGCGCCGGCGAGCGAGCGGGCCAGCAGCGCGTTGGCCGCGGAGTCGAAGGACAAGGTGACGGTGGCGCCGCCGGCGCCGGCGACGGTGACATTGGGCATTGTTCTGTGTTCCCTGGGCTTCGCGAGGGCCCGGTTGGGGCGCCTCCGGCGTTGCACTGGCACAATAGAAAGGCAGGGCGCGTCCAGTACGCACGGGAATAATTCGTGAATCGGCGTGAATAAAACGTATGCCGGTCTGGAATCTTAATTAGGCGCACGGTGCAGTACGTGCTGCGATTGTGTTTATCTTTTTTCCATGTGCCGTGGGCCGATGTATAGGAAAAATATACAAACCGACCGGCAGCCGCATACGATTGCACCGGCATCGCATTCGGCCGGAAATTGCCACATGTTAAATTTTCGGACCGAATGGCCCGGGCCGCGCCGGCGTCAGCCTTCGTGCTGCGCCCAGGCGGCCGGGATCAGGCGGGCGAGGCGGGAAGCCCAGGCGCCCTGCCCCGCTTCGTCGGCGATCAGGTCCTGGCGGATCTCCAGCTCCAGGTACGGCACGCCGTGGGCCTGGGCGTGGGTGGGCACGGAGTGGTCGGAGCTGGCGGTGAGCACGTAAGGCTCGTTGGCGCCGACCACCAGGCCGGGCTCGGCGCGCAGCAGCGCCAGCATGGCGTGGGCAAGGGGCTGGCTGCGCGGGTCGTCGGGGTCGAACAGCACGCCGGCGTGCCAGGGGCGGGCGACACCCTTGTAGATGGGGGTGAAGCTGTGCATCGCCACGAAGAGCAGGGGGCGCGCGGCTTCGCGGCGGGCGGCCACCAGGGCGGCGAGGGCGGCGTGGTAGGGTGCGTGGATGTCCGCGACGCGGGCGGCACGGGCGGCCGCCGGGAGCATGGCGTTGCCGGGGATGGGCGTGCTCTCGCTGATCTCGGGGCAGGCGCTGGGCCAGTGGGGGGCGCGGTTGCAGTCGATCACCAGGCGCG
>JADLHF010000211.1 GCA_020848935.1 Acetobacteraceae bacterium | reverse complement strand
GTCCTGGTCGTCGCGCCGCCGTCCCTGGGGCCGGACATCGGCGCTGCGCCGGAACTGCGGCGCGAGGTGGTTGCGGGCCATGTCCGCTCCCTGCTCGTCGCCGGCCACCTGATGGATGTCGGCTCCTCCGACCGCCACACCGTGAAGCCCTGGTTCGCCGGCCGCCTCGACTTCTCGCCGCCGGTGCCCGACCTCGCCGATGTGGGATTCCCGTTGGCGGGCGGGCGCCTCGACTATCTCGACGGCCGCACTGTTGCAGCGCTGGTCTATCGGCGGCGCGACCACGTGATCAACGTCTTCGTTTGGCCGGAAGCCGCGGCCGGACCACCTACCGCGCCGCGGCGGATGGACGCCAGCACCGCGCGCGATGGCGGCCACGCCGTAGTCCGCTGGACCGAGGGCGGTATGGCGTTCTGGGCCGTCTCTGACCTCAATGCGGCCGAACTCGCGGATTTTGCCGCCATGTTCAACGCACGCGCGCGGGATCCGGTGTCACCGTCGTGAGCAGGCGGCGCGGCCCGAATATGCTCCCCGACGGGCGGCCGGAGACAAGCGGTGACCCGCGACCGCGCGTGAGCGTGAGCCGAAGTGTCGCGGAACATCGCCCGAGGCGCGGCGCCTGTTCGCCCTCATCGCGCTGATGATCGGCGATCCTGGTTACCCCGGGTCAGATCCCCGATGTCTGACAAAGCACGACACGCCAGCCGTCGGGATCTTCAAAGGTGACGCTCTTGCCGAGCCAATATGGATTCTCGGGCGGGACCGGCTCATAGCCCAACGCCGTCAACCGGCCACGCATGCGTTCCAGGTGACCAGGCTCGGGCATGTAGAGAACCAGCAGATTGTCGAGACTTGGCGCCGGGCAAGGGTTGCCGTCACGGTGTTGCGTGAACTCAAGATGGTAGGAGCGCCCTGGCAGGCCCAACATCACCCCGTCGTACCCATCGTGATCGACGAAACGATAGAGTTCGGGCAAACCGAGCCCATCGCGATAAAACCGGACGACAGCTTCAAGGCGATCTGTCGGTCGCGCCACGCGAACCTGCGCGACCGCGATGTCGCCACCGAAAGATGCCGGCGCGTCGGGCGGTGAAAAAGCAACGGGGCTGATCGTCATGGCGCACACCTCAACATAGGAGATTGCTTCTGCACCATGGGCATTGGGGTAGGCCCATGACCGCTTGAGAAAAATTGCATCATGACGACCCCGGCAACGACCAGGGCCACATCGGCCGATCTTCCCGGAATTGCAGGTCCCTCTGGGAAACGGGCGACGACAGAGTGATCGAGCGGCCTGTGGGATTTGTGTCTGCGGGGGGGGCGTGGGTGCCGGATAGTCCTGGCGGACATTCCGTTCGATGGCCTCCGCGCCGCCGCCGAGGGGCCGCTGAGAAGAGAGCACTTTGCCGTCGTTCCATCGGGCGATGGACGATATCCTCCCCGGCACCGCGAAACCACCGGCAGGGTCGCGGCGAAGGAGTCCCGAGGGCGGGAGGCCAAGCATGGCAGTAGGGGCGGCCATCTCGATCGTCTGCAAGACACCCCTTCCGGGTGGCGGAAAGAGCCGGCTTCGTCCTCTCCTGGGCGCGGAGGACGCTGCCGCCCTCTCGGCCTGCTTCATCCGCGACGTTGCCGCGGCCATCGATGCCGTGCCGGAAGCGATCGGCCGGACGGGCTATGCGATTTATGCGCCGGCGGGGACCGACGCGGTGCTGCGACCCCTTCTGCCTGCCAGCTGGCGGCTCGTCGCGCGGCAGGATGCGGATCTCGGTGTCGTGCTGTTTTCGGCGATCGCAGGGTTTCTTGCCGAGGGACATGACTGCGCCCTGGTGATCAATGCCGACAGCCCCACCCTCCCGCCGGTGCTCGTCGCCGCCGCCGTTGCGGCGCTGCAGGCCCCGGGAGAGCGCGCGGTATTCGGGCCGGCGCAGGATGGCGGCTACTACCTGGTCGGGCTGAAGCATCCGCATCGGCGATTGTTCGAGGAGATCCGCTGGAGCACGCCGGAGGTGATGGCGGTCACGCTGGAACGGGCAGCCGAGATCGGCCTGCCCGTCACGCTGCTGCCCACCTGGTACGATATCGACGATGCAGCGACCCTGGCGCTGCTGGAGGACGAACTCGCCGGGCGGCCTCTGCCGTTTGCGATGACGGGCCTTTCCGGCGGACCAGCCCTCCATACACGGGCATTCCTCGCCAGGCGCGCCGCCGCCGCCCGGCCGGAAGCGGCGAGCTGATGCCGCCGCCCGCGGCCCGTGATGCGCGCCAATTCTCGCCGGGGCCGGAGCGGATGCTGCTGTTGGCGGGTCTCATGATCGTCGGGACCACGGTCGTGGGGACGGCGATCCACCCACGCCTCGGCGATTACCCCTTCATGGCGCTGTTCGCTCTGCAGGGGTTGCTCGCCTGGTCCGCGACGCGCGCGGCGGAGGGATGCGCGCCGCGTCGCGCCCTTCTCATCGTCTTCGCCGTGGCGATCGCGGCACGTTGCATCCTGCTGTTCGATCCGCCTTCGCTCTCCACCGACGCTTACCGCTATGTCTGGGATGGCCGCGTGCAGGTCGCCGGCGTCAATCCCTATCGCTTCGTTCCCGCCGCGCCGGAACTGGCGGGGCTGCGCGACGAGGCGATCTGGCCGCACATCAACCGGCGCGACTACGCCCCGACGATCTACCCGCCGGCGGCGCAGATCCTCTTCCTCTCGGTCGCGCTCGTCTCCGACGGGTTGATGGCGGTGAAACTGGCGCTGATTGCGGCGGAAGGTGTGACGGCAGTGGTGCTCATCGGCCTGTTGCGCCGCCTCGGCCGGCCGCCGGCGGGCGTCGTCGCCTATGCCTGGCATCCGCTCGCCCTGTGGGAGATCGCGGGCAACGCGCATGTGGATGCGGCCATGGTGGCGGCGATGATGCTCGGCCTGTGGCTCGCGGTGGCGCGTGGCCGCCGGGTTGCGGGGGCGGCCGTGCTGGCCGCGGCCGCGCTCATCAAGCCCTTTGCGGTGCTCGCCCTGCCGGCGGCGTGGCGCCCGTGGGACTGGCGCGCACCAGGCGCCGCCCTTGCGATCGGGGCGCTGCTCTACCTGCCGTACATCTCGGTCGGCACGGCCGTGTTCGGCTTCCTGCCTACCTATCTGGGCGAGGAGGGGATCGCCTCCGGCAGCGGCTTCTGGCTCGTGCGCGCGATGGACGCGATGATCGGCCCGCACGGCTGGACGGGGTGGATCTATCTGGCGGGTGCCTGCGCGCTGACTGCCGCGCTCGCGCTGCGCGTTTCCTTCGGGCAGGACCGGGGCGCGGAAGAGATGCTCAGCCGGCTCTACTGGCTGATCCTTGCCTTCCTGCTCCTGCTGTCGCCGGCGCAGCCCTGGTACTGGCTGCTGCTGCTTCCGTTCGTCGTGCTGTCCGGCCAGCCTGCCGCCTGGGTGGCGACGATTGCCTGCGTCATCCTCTACGACGTGGCCAGCGACGTGCCTGAGCTGGATTTCATGACCCGCGACACCGTCTTCAACCTGGCGGTGCTCGGCACGCTGCTCGCCGGCCTGTTGCGCCGGCCCGCCGGCGCCGGCGCCGTGGCAGCGGACGGCCCGTCCCGATGACCGAAGAACTGGCCCCGGCGCCGAACCGGCTGGATCCCCGGCGATACCATGAAGCGGCGGCGGACGCGCATGAGCCGATCGCCCGGCGACCGCCGGTCTGCCTGTATCTGGAGACGACCAACCGCTGCAACCTGCTCTGCACCACCTGTCCGCGCACCTATGAGGAGCTCGAGCCCCCGGCCGACATGAGCTGGGAGTTGTTCACCCGCATCGTGGACCAGGTGCCCGACATCGCCCGCGTCGTGCTGCACGGCGTAGGCGAGCCGATGATGGTGCGGGACCTCCCACGCATGGTCCGGTACCTGAAGGACCGCGGCGCCTTTGTGCTGTTCAACACCAATGGCACGCTGCTGACGGTCCGGCGCGGGCGGGAGCTCTGTGAGAGCGGGCTCGACGAGCTGCGGGTCTCGCTCGATGCCGCAGATCCGAAATCCTACGTCGCCGTGCGCGGGCGCGATTTCTTCGACCGCATTCTGCGCAACGTCCGCGCCTTCACCGAGATGCAGGCGAAGGAGGCCATGGAGAAGCCTCGCGTCTCGATGTGGATCACCGGCCTGAGGGAGACGGTGCGGGAACTGCCTGCCTTCGTCCGTGTCGCGCATGACGCGGGGGTGAAGGAGGTTTACCTGCAACGGCTGGTGTTCTTCGGCACAGACGCGATCGGCCTTGCCCGCCCCGACCAGGCGCTGTTCGAGCAGATGACGCGCGAGGAATCCGGGTATCTCGAAGCAGCGGAACGGCTGGCCGCCTCCTTCGGCATGACCTTC
>JADLHF010000210.1 GCA_020848935.1 Acetobacteraceae bacterium | reverse complement strand
GGGTGCAGCCCGTATCGGCCCTGGGCGCACCCATGGCGCGCGACAACCGTCACATTAGCGTGAACTCGCCTGGCGCGATCGGTCCTGCGCGCGCCGTGGGTGCCGCCATCGTCAGTCCGGCGGCGAACATAGACCCCCTGAACCCGCTTGTTCGGGCGATCGGTGCCCAGGCTGGGCTCGGCGCATTCGCGCTGATGTACCTGCCGCCCCATGCGCTCCAATTGAATCCGATGCAGAACATATGGGCCAACTTGCCAGCACCGTACTTCGCAACCGCGTCCGGGATGCCGATGACGACATCGTCCGGTCCCGCGCCGCAGCATGGATATACCCCGCTGCTGGCCCACGGCGCATCCGTCAAGCGGGCCGTGAAAACGGGCTGGGGTCAGCCTTTCAAGTTAGTTGCATTGGTAAAAAAAGCGCCTAGAATGGTTACCAATCTGGATATCAGGAGGGTATAGAAAGTGCTTCATTTAGCCATTTCCGCCGCGACCCGGCTGGCCGGTGCCGCGCTTTTGAGCGCCACCATGGCGACCGCTGCGGTCGCCCTGCCGGTTTTCACGTGGAACCCCTCGGCCGCGGGGCTGACCGGTAGCACCTTCGTTGGCGACAACCTGATCGTCTCGGACTTCACCACCGTCGTGTTCACGCCCTCGGGCGGAGGTGCCACCTTCACCGACGAAGGCATTCTGGCCGTGTCGGGCTTTCAGCTCGGTGCCACCCCCCTTGTCGGCACTGGCCTCAACTCGACCTTCGGCCTGTATTTCGGCTTCAATGCCACGGGCACGCAGAATACCCCAGGTTTCGGCGCCACGACGGTCGGGGTGTTCGACACGCTCGATTTCACGCTCTACGGCTATAACGTCACCGGCCCGGTCTCTTACACCCCACTCAATGTGACGCCCGGCGGGGTGGTGGCTCCGATCGCGCTCGCCACGGGGTCTCTGATTTCCGGCGGCGTCGGCGCCACCACGATCCCTGGCGTGGCCGTGGTGCCCAATGCCAACACGCTGGTGACCTTCACGCCCACCGCGGCAGGCGCGGCTTTCTTCGAGGATCCCGTCCCGTTCTACAATGCGGCGTTTTCGGCATTCACCAACAACCCCTCGCAAGTCACGTTCACGCCTGATGGCTTCGTCATCACGCAGGGCGGTGGCAGCGTGAACTTCCTCAACAACCCGGTGCCGGAGCCAGCCTCGATGATGCTGTTTGGCATGGCGCTGGTGGGGCTGAGCATGGTGCGACGCCGCAGCTGATATGGGCGCATCGGACTCCGGCCATCCGGCAGGTAAGGCGGCGCCTCGGCGCCGCCTTTTTTTGCTTTGAGCAACGCGAGCCATCCGGGCGGGTTCGACTACCTCACCGCCTTCAGCCGCAATCTGGGATGGACCACCGAATGGGAGCAGCAGGCCCTGCGCGCCCGTACCGTGGCTATCGCCGGCGTTGGCGGGGTCGGCGGCTCGCACCTCCTCACCCTCGCGCGAATGGGCGTCGGCGGTTTCCACATCGCCGATTTCGATCGGTTTGACCTCGTCAACATGAACCGCCAGGCAGGGGCGCGGATTGACACGCTGGGCCAGCCGAAGGTCGAAGTCCTGGCGGCGATGGCGCGGCAAATCAACCCGACACTGCGGTTGACCACGTTCGCCGAGGGCGTCACCGAGGACAATCTCGACCGCTTCCTCACCGGCTGCGACCTGTTCGTGGACGGACTCGATTTCTTTGTCCTGCGCCTGCGTGCGGCGGTCTTCGCCCGCTGCGCCCAACTTGGCATTCCCGCGCTCACCGCCGCCCCAATCGGAATGGGCACCGGCTTCCTTGCCTTTCTGCCCGGCAAGATGACCTTCGAGCAGTATTTCCGCATCCAGGGCCACGATGAGCCGGAGCAGTACCTCCGCTTCCTGATGGGAATGGCGCCCGCGGGCCTGCATCGCACCTACCTGGTTGACCCTACGCGCGTTGACCTCGCGGGCCACCGTGGCCCCTCCACTGCCGCCGCCTGCGAACTCTGCGCCGGCATTGTCGCCACCCAGGCCCTCAAGCTGCTGGTCGGGCGCGGCGACGTGCCGCACGCGCCGGAGCACCTGCATTTCGATGCCTATCGCGGCCTGCTGGCGCGCACCCGGCTGCCCTGGGGCAATGCAGGACCGCTGCAGCGCACCAAACTGGCCATCGCCCGCCGTATCTACCGAAGGATGGCGGCACGCGCCGTCGCCCCGATGCCGGCCGCGTCCAGTGACCCGATCCGTTCCATTCTTGACCTCGCGCGCTGGACCCCCAGCGGCGACAATGAACAACCCTGGCGCTTCGAATTGGCGGGGGCGGACACCGTACGCATCCACCTGTCGCCGCCCGACCCCGCCAACCCCTATGAGTACCGGTCTGGCGAGCCGATCCTGCTGGCCGGCGGGATGTTGTTGGAAAGCCTGCGCATCGCCGCCAGCACCCTGGACCACGCCATGGAATGGTCGGCCGAACCGGGTGGCCCGCCCTGGCGGCTGCGCGTGCGCCTGTGGCCCGATCCGGACGTCGCCCTCAGCTCTCTTGCTGCCGCGCTGCCGTTGCGCAGCGTCGCCCGCGGCCGGCTCGGCACCGAAGCCCTGACCCCGCTGCAAACCGCTCGGCTGACCGAGGCGCTGGGCCCCGACCTCGCCATCACCTGGCACCAGTCACGCGCTGAGCGCTGGCGCCTGGGTCGGCTGGGCATGCTCGCCACGGATATCCGCTTGCGGGCGCGGGAAACATTCGCCGTCCACCGTCGTATCGTCGATTTCCTCCACCCGCGCAGCCCGACCGGAATTCCCGTCGGCAGCCTGGGCCTCGACCGCGCCACCGCCTTGCTCATGCGTTGGGCCATGCGCGATTGGCAACGCATGCACCGCCTCAATCGCATCGCCGGTACCTGGGGTGCAGCGCTGCAGATGGACCTGCGCCCCGCCCTTGCCAGCGCGGCCTTCTTCGTCATCCGCCCGTCCCAACTCCCGTCAAGGGACGTCGATGCCCACCGACTGCTGGGCTTTGGCGAGCGCCTCCAACGCTTTTGGCTCACCGCCACCGCCATGGGCCTGGGCGTGCAGCCTGCTTTGGCCACTGTCATTTTCGCGGATCATGGCGTGCGCGGCACCCGGTTCACGGACGAGCCCAAGCTTGCCTTGCGTGCCGGTGAGCTTGCCGCGCGGTTCGATCAGGCGCTGGGAGATGCGACCCATGTGCTGTTCATGGGTCGCATCGGCGCCATGGCGCCCAGGCTGCCCGGTCCGCGCTCAGTACGGCGCCTGCTGGAGGAGCTCATCCTGAAGCCCGGTGACCGGTAACCAGCTGACCGCCAGCGCCTGTTCCTCCGGCTCCATCCACAGCGCCCCCTGGTCGGTGATGAAGTTCCAGATCTGCGGCTTTTCCAGCTGAATACGATCGAGCAACGTACCAATCGTCGCCACGGAGGGTTGCCGGCGGCCGCGGAACTCGATCGTCGGACCGACGTGCTGGAAATGGATCGCCGAGCTCCGCAGCAATCTCAACAGGCTCTGCTCCATAAGCGCGCACCAGTGCGTAAGCTTGTGCAGGCCGCTCACCTCCACGATGCCGCGCATGAGGAACAGCCGCATCAGCCCTGCTGAGGCGGGGCTGACCCCGGGCCGCTCACGTGCCAGGGCGAAGCGCGATATCTCGCCAGTGGCGGGGATCGGCAAGGGTGCGAGGACGTCCCGGTCGCAGACGCGGTTCATCGGGAAGCTGCTGTGCCCGGATTGCCCGGTACCCAGCACCACGCGCACCGTACCCAGGACATCACCACTCGCGCGCGCACGCACAAGCACATGGCGCGATGACTCATCGAATGGGTCGGTCTCCAGGCCGTTCTCGCCGGCTTCGTATCCTTCCCCCTCGCAGTAAACCTTGTACCGCAATCGCTGCGCCTCCCGTATCTGTTTGACGCTGGTAGCGATCTCGATTTCCATCTCGTCGAATGCAGCGTCCAGAAGGCCCGCCAAATCGTGTTCCATACCCTCGCCCTTTCGCCACGATGCATTTCGACTCTTGACCGGCAGACAAATGCACAGGTTTACGTTACCAACCGGTCTCAAGTAATGCCAATCCCTTTAATATCCAAAAGATACCGAATTGGAACGTCGTCTGTGGCGGCTGCGATCTGGGGTTGTCGCGGGGAGCCTCCAGGTTTCGGCGCCAGCAGCCAAACGGCGCCGTCGCTCTGCCACACGATATCCATGAGCTTGGTGCTGCGCAGGCAGTCCCAGACACGAACTCCGTCGCGGCGGGGTGGGGCGCATTGGGCGCCAACCTCGGCGGGCGATGGTGTCCGCAGGCGTAAGCGCCGATCCGGCCGGTGCCAACCCGCACCTTCGCGGATCAGCAGCGCCTAAATGCCAGGTGCCACGATGGCGCCAATCTCGCGCAGAGTTGTTCGACCATCGCCTCGGCATTGACGGCAAGCATGTCGATGCCCCGCCGGACCGCTCAGCTCAGCTCAGCTCAGCTCAGCTCAGATCGCATTGCACCGAACCCGGGTTCATCGCCAGCGACGGCGGATCCCGCGATGCAGGCATGCTCCTGGCGTGGACAGGGGGCGTTGCACATGGCCGTCCGTTTGGGCCAACCGCCAGCGCGCCGCATGCCTGCGCTGGCGGGCGCCACCAGGTCCAACAAGATCGTCGCGACCCTGCCGCCGCGCGAACGCCTTGCACGCATCGGCGCCCGCGTCGCCACCACTGCCACGGGCGCACAAAAGCAGGACTGCCCGGGCCATCCTTGCCCGCGGCGGGGGGACGGCGGTTGATTGGCGGACCGCTGCATGGTTGGGTGGCGCATGACGATTGCACCCTCACGCTCCACCGGCGCAGCGCGACCGACCGCGCGGGTGAGCATTCGGCTGGACCTGTCGAATGGCGCGCGGGTCGGACCCGGCAAGATCGCGCTTCTGGAAGCGATCGCGCAGCACGGCTCCATCTCCGGCGCGGGGCGAGCCCTGCGGATGTCCTATCGGCGGGCATGGGAATTGGTCGAGGACCTGAACCGCCATCTGGGCACGCCGGCAGTGGCCGCGAACACCGGCGGCAGTGGCGGCGGCGGGGCGCGTTTGACAGCGGCCGGCGCGGCGCTGGTGGCGGCGTATCGCGCAATCGAACAGGCGAGCGCGGCGGCGGCGGCACCGCATCTCGAAGCCATTGCGGCGTCGCCGCAGCGGGCCGGCAGCGCGCCCGACCCTGATCCACCGGCCCGACCCTGATCCACCGGCCCGACCTTGATCCACCGGATGGAGCGCCGCGCGGCGGGCGGGCGGGCGGTTGATGCCCAGTCGCTTGATTCCGGCACGAGGTCGGAAACAACAACGGCGGCGCCGAGGCGCCGCCGCTTGCTTCAGGCGAAGCTGGGCAGGTCAGACGGTCTTGCGGCGGCGGGCGGCGAACAGGCCCAGCAGGCCTGCGCCCAGAACGGCGAGGCTGGCCGGCTCGGGCGTTGGCACGGCCTCGATTGAGGAGAGCGTCAGCACGCCGGGACCACCGCAGGCAACCGCCGGGTTGAGCGGATCGCAGACATAGCTGGTGCGCGAGTACCGGGTGTAGTCGTCAAGATCGGAGTATTCGAACGACGCACCACCAATCAGGGTCACACTGAGTCCGAGACCCGCCAGCCCGGCATCCATCACGCTTGCCAGATCGGCGTTATCCCAGGTCAGCTGGAAGTGCAGGTCGCCGAACACCGCTTCGTTCATTGCGATATTGGTGTCAAACTGCGGCGACGCATCCGTGCCATAACCGCCATCGATCGACGAGTCGTAAGTCCCGAAATACCCGGTGCCGAGGATGTCGGCGGTAGTGGTGAAATTGAACGACTTCAGCGCATATCCGCCGAGGGTCTTGGACAGCACCAGCGTGCCGCTGGCAGTGCTGGTGTTTTCCGTCCCGACAAGCGCCGGGGAGCTGTCGAAGTAGTCGCCGAAGGCAAAATCCGACAACGTCCAGGTGTAGTCCTGGGCGGAGGCGGTCGCCATGCTCGCGCCGATCAACATCGTCGCGCCGACCATGCTCCTGAATACCGTGCTCACCAACTATTCTCCACATTCTACGCAACCGGGGGGCAGCGAAAAAATCCCTGTCCCGGGATGCACGCCAAAAGCCACTCTCGGCAGAACGAAGCAAGAGACATGCCAGCAAAAAATACTCCTATAAATCAACAAGATATCCGTCAGAACATGCCTGGTCGAGCGAGGTTTTCAGGTGAAGTGTAAAATTCTCCGACACCACTCCCTGGCATACCCCCCAATACGATGCCTTTCCGACACATAACTCAAGGCTTTATCAAAGCATTAACCACCGCTATGCCGGCTCATCCGGTGTAAAGTTATCCGACTCACCGGCTGCATCCACGCTCCCTGGAAGGGCCGCGCCCATGTCTTTCGCCTTCGTGCCGGGCTGGCTTGCGGCAGCCCTTGCCGCCGCGGCCGGGGCCTACCTGGTGCTGCTGGCCACGCTGTTCGTCGCGCAGCGACAGATCCTGTTCCGGCCCGACCGCACGCCGCCGCAGTTGGCGCGGATCGCCGAACCCGCGCTGCTGGCGCGCGGACTGGCGGCTGTGCGCCTGTCAACGGCGGATGGCCTGGACCTGCTGGCCTGGTTCCTCCCGCCGGCCGGAAACGGCCCGGTGGTGCTGTACCTGCACGGCAATGCCGGGCATATCGGCCATCGCGGCGCGCGGCTGCAGCATTTTGCCGCGATCGGGTGGGGCGCGCTGCTGGTTGAATACCGCGGCTATGGCGGCAATCCCGGCAGCCCCGACGAAGCCGGGCTGGCCATGGATGCCGCGGCCGGGCTGGCGGCGCTGACCCGACGGGGCTTTGCCGCCGGGCGGATCGTGGTCTGGGGGGAGTCGCTCGGCAGCGGCCTGGCCACCGCGCTGGCAGCACGCCACGACGTCGGCGCCGTGGTGCTGGAGACACCCTACACCAGCATCGCCGCCCTCGCCCGGCAGCGCTATCCCTTCGCCCCGGTGGATCTGTTGCTGCGGGACCGCTTCGACTCGCTGGTCCACATGCCGGCCATCCGCGCCCCGGTGCTGGTGGCGATCGGCGGGCGCGATCCCGTGGTGCCCCCGGCGATGGGCCGCGCGCTGCACGCCGCCGCCGCGGGCCCCGCCGAATTGTGGGAAGCGGCAGAGGGCGGGCACAACGATCTGCTGGATTACGGGCTGATGGCGGCGGCCCAGGCCTTCGTGCGCCGGCATCTGCCGCCGGGATGACAGCTTGCGCGCGCGGGCCGGCGGCGCGAGACTTGGCGCATGGCCCCCGCACCCCCCGGCAGAGCCCGCGACCTCGGCCTGGCCTGTGGCCGGCTGCCGACCGGAAAACTGAACCGCATCAGCGATGTCCCCGGCGTGACCGTCGGGCATTGCACCCTGGTGGCCGGCGACGTCCGCACCGGGGTGACCGCGATCCGCCCGCATCCCGGCGACGTCTTCCGCGACCGCCCCCTGGCGGCCAGCGACGTGCTGAACGGCTTCGGCAAGAGCATCGGGCTGATGCAGGTCGATGAGCTGGGCCAGCTGGAAACCCCGATCCTGCTGACCAACACGCTCTCGGTCGGCACCTGCGCCACCGCGCTGGTCCGCCGGGCCATCGCCGAAAACCCGCGCATCGGCCGCCAGACCTCCACCGTCAATCCCGTGGTCTGCGAGTGCAACGACGGCTATCTCAACGACATCCAGGCCCTGGCGGTGCGCGAGGCGGATGCGCTGGCCGCCCTGGATGCCACCACCGCGGCATTCGACCTCGGCGCCGTCGGGGCCGGCACGGGGATGAGCGGCTTCGGCTGCAAGGGCGGCATCGGCAGCGCCTCGCGCCAGGTGACGCTGGACGGCACGGTGTTCCATCTCGGCACGCTGGTGCTGGCGAATTTCGGCCGCGCCGGCGACCTGACATTGCCGGACGGGCGACGCGTGGGGCCAGCGGATGCGCCGGCGGCCGAACGCGGCTCGGTGATCGTGGTGGTGGCAACCGACGTACCGCTGGAATACCGGCAGTTGCGCCGGGTGATCCGGCGCGCCGGCGCGGGGCTGGCGCGGGTCGGCTCGTTCTACGGCCATGGCAGCGGCGATCTGTTCCTGGGCTTCTCGACCGCCAACTGCACCCCGCATGATGCGAAATCCGACATCCAGCCGCTGCGCGCGATCGCCGAGGCACGGATCGACCTGCTGTTCGAGGCAGTCGCCGAGGCGACGCAGGAGGCGGTGCTGGACGCGCTGGCCGCCTCCCCCTCCACCACCGGCCGGGCCGGGCATTTCCGGCCGGGGCTGGCGACGCTGCTATAGCCCCCGACCATCGGAGACGAACGGATGCGCATCTTCATTTCGGCCGATATCGAAGGCGTCGCCGGCGTGGTCAACGCCCAGCAAGGCACGCCGGGCAACCCGGAATACGAGCGCGCGCGCCGGCTGATGACCCAGGAGGTGAACGCCGCCATCGCCGGCGCATATGACGGCGGCGCCAGCTACGTGCTGGTGAACGACAGCCACGGGCCAATGGTGAACCTGATCCCCGAGGAGCTGGACCCGCGCGCCGAATGCATCATCGGCCGGCCGAAGGCGATGAACATGGCCGCCGGGCTGGACCGCAGCTTCGATGCGGTATTCTTCACCGGCTACCATTCCGGCGCCGGGCGGCACGGCGTGCTGTCCCACACCGTCAGCGGCTTCGCCTTCCAGGCCCTGCGCATCAACGGCATCGATACCGCCGAGGCGACGCTGTACGGCGCCTATGCCGGCAGCCTCGGCGTGCCGGTGGCGCTGCTGAGCGGGGATGACCAGCTGGCCGAGCAATGCCTCCCACTTTTCCCCGGCGCGGTGATGGTGCAGGTGAAGACGGCGCTGGGCCACCGCGCGGCGCGCGCCCTCTCGCCGGTGGAGGCACGGGCGCGCATCCGCGCCGGGGCGGCCAAGGCCGTGCACGGGATCAGCAGTTGTGCGCCATACCTGATCGCCGCGCCGCATCGCCTGGAGGCCGACCTGGCCAGCGTGGCGATGGCCGACCTGTGCGCGACGATTCCCGCGGCAACGCGGCTCGCCCCGCGCAGCGTGGCGTTCGACTGCGCGGGGATCGTGGAGGTGCAGCAATGGATCGCGGTAATGGCGACTCTGTGCGGCACGTTGCGCTGACAATGGCGCCGGGCGGGCCATCGATGATGCCACGACGGAGTGATGAATGGCGGCAAGCAAGACGCTGACGGCCAAGAACCTCGAGGCGCTCGGGGCCGAGCGCCTTGCCGCGCTGCTCATGGAGATCGGCACCGGCAACGCCGTGATCAAGCGGCGCCTGCGGCTCGAACTGGCCGGGCAGGCGAGCCCGCGCGAAGTGGCGAACGCGGTTCGCAAGCGATTGGCCGCCATCGACCGGGCGCGCGGCTTCGTGGACTGGCAGAACCGGCGCGCCCTGGTCGATGACCTGGAAGTGCAGCACCGCGCGATCGTCGATCCGCTGGCGAAGGCCGATCCCGCCGAGGCGCTGGACCTGATGTGGCGCTTCGTGGCGCTCGCGAACGGGATCTTCGCCCGATGCGACGACAGCAGCGGGGCCGTGGCTGGCGTCTTCGATGGTGCCGTGGCGAGCCTCGGGCGCATTGCCGAGGCGGCGCGGGCCGACCCCCGCGATCTCGCCGAACGCACGTTCCAGGCGCTGTTGCAGAACGGCTATGGCCAGCATGACACCCTCATCGCGGCGCTGACGCCGGCGCTGGGAGCGGTCGGCCTGGCGCATCTCAAGACGCGCATGCTCGCGGCGCAGCGCGAGCCGGTGCGCAAGGTGGCCGATGCGGACCGGCAGCTGATCGCCTGGAGCAGCACAGGGCCGATCCATGCCGACGAGCTGGAGAATTCGTCACGCCGCCGCGCGATGCAGCTGGCGCTGATGGCGATCGCCGATGCCCAAGGGGACGTCGACGGCTACATCGCGCAGCAGGACGAATCCGCCAGGAAAATGCCCAGGATCGCCGCCGGGATCGCCACCCGCCTGCTCGCCGCCGGCCGGGCCGACGAGGCGTGGCAAATGCTGGAAGCAGCACAGCATCGGCGCGGCGGTGGGTCCGATGACGACTGGCCGGACTACGAATGGGAGGATGCCCGCATCGCGGTCATGGAGGCGCGGGGCCAGGCGGGCGACGCCCAGGCCGCACGCTGGTCGTGCTTCGAACGGGCGTTATCCGCACCGCACCTGCGCGCATATCTCAAGCGCCTGCCGGATTTCGAGGACGTCGAGGCGGAGTCGCGGGCGCTCGATCTTGTCTGCAAACATCACCATGTCCTGGCGGCCCTGGCCTTCCTGGTGTCCTGGCCGGCGCTGGATCGCGCCGCGGCGCTGGTGCATGCGCGCGCCGGCGAGATCGATGGCAACCGCTACGAAATCCTGTCGCCCGCCGCCAATGCCCTGGCCGGCCGCCATCCCCTGGCCGCGACAGTGCTGCTGCGGGCGATGATCGACTTCACCCTCGACCACGCGCGGGCCAGCCGCTACCGCCATGCGGCGCGACACCTGGCCGATTGCGGCGGGCTGGCGGCATCCATCGCCGACTTCGGCGGCCGCGAGACCCATGACGTCTATGCGGCGCGGCTGCGCGCAGCGCACGGGCGCAAGGCCGCATTCTGGAGCCTGGTCGGATAGGCGGCGGCACCGCGGCAACCTCGTCCGCCATCGCGATCGGGGCCGCAGCATGTCGCGGTCAAGTCCACCGAACGCCTGGCGGCGGCGGGCGTCGAGCCTTCAGCGGGCAGCACCGGCGACAGCAACGACAGCGCATGCGCCGAGACCCTGGCCGTGATCGACGCCATCCCCGAGGCCGAGATCGCCGGCAGCGACGACCGCCTACCCTTTTGGCGCCGGCACTTCCGTCGGTCCCTCGGCCTTCTTCCAGGCGGTAAATCCGCCGCCGACATGGGCGACGCGCTCCAGCCCCATGTCCTGCGCCGCCTTTGCCGCCAGGGCGGAGCGCCAGCCGCTGGCGCAGTAGAACACGAAGCGCTTGTCCTCCGCGAAGACCGGCTTGGCATAGGGGCTGTCGGGGTCGATCCAGAATTCCAGCATCCCGCGCGGGCAGGAGAAGCTGCCTGGAATGCGCCCCTCCCGCGCGATCTCGCGCGGGTCGCGCAGATCGACGAAGACCACTTCGGGGTCGCCGTGCAGGGCGAGCGCCTGGTCGACCGGCACGGTCTCGATCTCGGCCTCGGCCTCGGCCAGCAAAGCCTTGTAGCCCTTTTTCATGGCATGTCCCCTGCGACTGGTCCGGGTTCAGTCCACCCACCCGGCCCGCGAGTCAAGGCCGCGACGCATTTGCGCATCACCGAGGGCAGCGCCTCGCCCGCCAGCGCCGCCACCGGGCGCAGGAAGCTTTCGCCGGCGATGGCGGGGCCTTCGATGGCGGGGCCTTCGATGGCGGGGCCTTCAATGGCGGCGACGGTGGCTGCATAGAGGCCGATCGCCAGCTCGAAATGGGTGAAGCCGTGCCCCACCCGCCCCGCCGGGCGCCAGGCGGCCGGCTGCGGCGCCAGCGCCAACGCCTCCTCCTCGCCCCAGGCCGAGTCGCGCCACGGCGTGCCGGGCAGTTCCACCATCCCGCCCAGCAAGCCCCGCGGCGGTCGGCGACGCAGCAGCACCTGGCCCTGGGCGTCGACAAGCCAGAAATGGATGCCGTGGCGCAGGGGGCGGGCGCGCCTGGCCGCCTTGCGTGGCAGGTCGGCGGCAATCCCCAGTGCCCGCGCCGCGCAGCCGTCGCGCCAGGGGCAGATGGCGCAGGCCGGCGAGGTCGGCGTGCAAACCGTGGCGCCGAGGTCGAACAGCGCCTGGGTGAAATCCGCCGGCCGGGCGCGGGCCGCCGGGTCCGCGCCCAGCGCCTGCGCGCCGGCCGCGATTGCCGCCTTCGCGCCGGGCAACGGCGCCTCGATGGCGAACACGCGCGCCGCCACCCGCTCCACATTGCCGTCCACCGGCACGACAGGGATGCCAAAGGCGATCGCGCCGATCGCGGCCGCGGTATAGGGCCCGATCCCCGGCAGGGCGCGCAGCCCGTCCAGCGTTGCCGGAAACCCGCCGCCGGCCGCCACCACGCGCGCGCAGGCATGCAGGTTGCGCGCCCGCGCGTAGTAGCCCAGCCCCGCCCAGGCCCGCATGACCGAGTCGCTGTCCGCGCAGGCCAGCGCCCGCACATCGGGAAAGCGCGCCAGGAAGCGTTCGTAGTAGGGTGCCACGGCGGTGACCGTCGTCTGCTGCAACATGATCTCGCTGAGCCAGACGCGATAGGGATCGGCGATTTCGCCCGGCAGCGCGCGCCAGGGCATGGCGCGGCGGTGGCGGTCATACCATCTGAGCAGGGCGGCAGCGGGAGGCATCGGGGCGGTATGGCGGGCCAGGACGATCCGGACAAGCAGGCGGGGCGGCACGTCTATGGCCCGCGCGCCGTCGGCGCGCTGGTGCCGGCACTGGTCAAGCCGGCCTTCCGCCAGCGCGCGCCCGCCACCGCCCAGGTGCTGGCGGATTGGGAGGCGATCATGGGCCCGGCCATCGCCGCGGTCAGCGTGCCGCGCAAGCTGTTCGCCGGCACCCTGGCGATCGGCTGCTCCGGCCCGATGGCCGTCGAGTTGCAGCACCTCGCACCGCAATTGATCGACCGGATCAACCGCCACCTCGGCAGGATCGCGGTGACCCGGCTGCGCTTCGTCCAGGACGCGCCGCCGCCCCGGCCCGCCCCCCGCCCGCCGCGCCCCGCCGCCGTGGCCCAGGCCCGCGCCGCCGTCGCCGGCCTGCCGGAAGGGGCCCTGCGCGATGCGCTGGAGGCGCTGGGCCGGGCCGTGCTGGCACACCCCAGGCGCTAGTTTATATCGTGCCCCTCGACTTCCACGGGGCTGATCGCTAAATCACCATATATAGAGGTTCCAATGACGGTTTCGCGGCGTTTACTACTAGGGATTGGGGGTGCGGTGGCCGCAGCGGCGGGCGCCGGCACGCTGTGGTACGCCCGCCGCAGCGACCCGGCCCTGGCTGGCGTGATGCCTCCCCCGGCCCCGCCCGCCACCGCCGCCACGGCCGCTGCCGAGGGTCCGATGGCCGAGCGCAGCATCGGCCGCGCCGATGCGCCGGTGGTGGTGGGCGAGTATTTCTCGCTCACCTGCTCGCACTGCGCCGCCTTCCACCGCGACACCATGCCGCGCGTGAAGGCGGAACTGATCGAAACCGGCAAGCTGCGCTTCGTCTTCAACGATTTCCCGCTCGACCAGATCGCGCTCACCGCCGCGGTCATCGCGCGCAGCCTGCCGGCGGCCAGCTACGAGCCGTTCGTCGGCGCCCTGCTGGCCACCCAGGACCGCTGGGCCTTCGCCCGCGGGGTCAACACCACCGAGGAACTGGCCAAGATGGCCGCCCTTGCCGGCCTGTCGCGCCCCGCCTTCGACGCCGCGATCGCCGATCAGGCGCTGCGCACCGCCATCCTCAAGGCGCGCGACGACGCTGCCCGCACCTATGGCATCGATGCCACGCCCAGCTTCGTGTTCAACGGCCCCGGCGCGCGCAACCGCAAGGAGTCCGGCGCACGGCCCTATGACGACTTCGCCCGACTCGTGCAGCAGGCGGCAGGATAGCGCCGCACATCCCGGCGGCGGTTCCTCCCGCCGGGCATCGCCTGGGGAAGATCGCATTGCCTGTCAGCTTCAGCCGCCTGCGCATCGCCGGATTCAAGAGCTTCGCCGAACCGGCGGTGGTCCACATCCTGCCCGGCCTCACCGGCATCGTCGGCCCGAACGGCTGCGGCAAGTCCAACGTGGTGGAGGCGCTGCGCTGGGCGATGGGTGAAAGCTCCGCGCGCAGCCTGCGCGGCGGCGAGATGGACGACGTGATCTTCGCCGGCACCGCCGCCCGCGCCTCGCGCAACCTCGCCGAGGTCACCCTGGTGCTGGAGGAGACCAAGGGCATCGCGCCGCCGCCCTTCCACGAGGCGCCGGAGCTGGAGATCAGCCGCAAGATCGAGCGCGGCCACGGCAGCGCCTACCGCATCAACGGCCGCGAGGCCCGCGCGCGCGACGTCCAGACCCTGTTCAACGACCTCGCCACCGGCGCCCATTCCTCCGGCCTGGTCAGCCAGGGCCGCGTCGGCGCCCTGGTCAGCGCCAAGCCCGACGAACGCCGCCAGTTGCTGGAGGAGGCGGCGGGCATCACCGGCCTGCATTCCCGCCGCCACGAGGCCGAGCTGAAGCTGCGCGCCGCCGAGAGCAACCTGGCCCGCGCCGAGGACCTGCGCGGCCAGCTCGAAGGCCAGCTCGAATCCCTCAAGCGCCAGGCCCGCCAGGCCAATCGCTACCGCGCCATCTCCGGCCTGGTTCGCGCCGCCGAGGCGGAACTGCTGTCCATCCAGCGCGCCCGGGTCGATCGGGTGCGTGAAGCCGCCCGCGCCGCCGCCACCGCCGCCGCCGCCTCGGTCGCCGAGGCCACCGCCGCCGCCGCCGCCGCCGCCGCCCAGGCCGCCACCGCCGCTGCGGCCCTGCCCGCGTTGCGCTCCCGCGAAGGCGAGGCGCGCACCGGGCTGGAACGCCACCGCATCGCCGGCGAGCAGCTGGCCGCCGAGGAGGCCCGCGCCCGCGCCGCCCTGGCGGGCGCCGCCGCCCGCCTGGCCACCATCGAGCACGACCTGTCCCATGCCGGCGACCAGCAGCGCGACGCCGCCGCCGCCCTGGCCCGCCTCATCGCCGAAGAAGCCCGCCTGTCCACCGAAGACGAAGCCCACCCGCCGAAACACGCCGCCGCCGAAGCCCGCGCCGCCGAAGCCGAGGACGCGGTGCGCATCGCCGAGGCCGAGGCCAACCACGCCACCGAACACGCCGCCAACCTCTCCGCCCGCCACCGCGCGCTCACCGACGCCCTGGCCCAGGCCGACCAGCGCGCCCGCCGGCTGACCGGGCAGCGCACCGCGCTGGACCAGGAGGCCGCACGGCTGGACGCACGGCGCGTCGATCCCGCCCGGCTGGCCCAGGCCCAGGCGCAACAGGAAAATGAAACCGACCGCCTCGCCGCCGCCCAGGCCGCGCTTTCCGCCGCCGAACAGGCCCGCGCCGCCGCCCTGGCACAGGCCGCGCAATCCCGCAGCGAAGGCCTGCGCCAGATCGGCGCGGCGCGCGACGCCGCCCTGGCCCAAGCCGCCCGCGCCCGCACCGCGGCACTGGAGGCCGCCGAGGCCCAACGCCTGTCCGCCCAGGCCGAGTTGGCCGCCGCCCGCGCCGCCGCCTCCGCCGCCGGCACCACCCGCGCCCGCCTCGCCGCCGAGGCCGCCGCCCTGGCCGAAGTGCTCGGCGTGCGCGACGGCGAACGCTGGCCGCGCATGGTGGACCAGCTGGACGTCCCCGCCGGGCTGGAAGCCGCCCTCGGCGCGGTGCTGGGCGAGGAACTCGACTCCGCCGCCGACGAGGCCGCCGCCCGCCACTGGCGCACCCTGCCGGCGCTGCCCGCCACCGCGGCACTGCCCGCCGGCGCCCAGGGCCTGGACACGCTGGTCCGCGCCCCGGCCGCCCTGGCCCGCGCCCTGTCGCAGATCGGCCTGACCGAAGACGGCACCGCCGCCCAGCCATCGCTCGCCCCCGGCCAGGCCCTGGTCAGCCGCGACGGCGCGGTGTGGCGCTGGGACGGCTACACCATCAAGGCCGGCACCCCCACGGCGGCCACCGTGCGCCTGCAACAGCGCAACCGCCTCGCCGCCCTGCGCCGCGACCTCGCGGACGCTACCCAGGCCGCCGATGCCGCCGCCGCCCGCCTCGCCACCGCCGAACAGGCCGACCGCACCGCCCGCCACTCCGCCGACGCCGCCACCCAGGCGGCACGCGCCGAGGCTCAGCGCGCCGAACAGGCCGCCCGCAGCCAGGCCGAGCAGCAGGAACGCACCCTGCGCGCCGAGGCCGACGCCGCCGAACGCACCGCCAACGCCGCCGAGCAGCAGGCCCGCGCCACCCGCGGGCAGGCCGAGCAGGCGCTGCAACAGGCCACCGCCGCCGCCCGCCAGCTTGCCGCCCAGGCCGCCGACACCGAGGCCAAGCTGGCCGCGGTCGCCGCGCAAACCACCCGCCTCGCCACCGAACAGGACGAGGCCGCAACCCTGCTGGCAACGGCCCGCCGCGCCCTGGCCGACCTGCCCGACCCCGCCGCCGGGCGCGCCGCGATGGAGGCGGCCCGCGCCCGCCTCGCCACCCTGCGCGGCCAGGACACCGCCGCCCGCGCCGAGCGCGACGCCCTGGCCCGCGCCGCCGCCGGGCGCGCCCATCGCCGCCGTGCCATCGCCGCCGAGCACCAGGACTGGGCCATGCGTGCCCAGGACGCCGCCGGCCGCGTCGCCGACCTCGCCGCCCGCGCCGAGGCCGCCCGCCAGGAACGCGCCACTCTGTCCGCCGCCCCCGACGAGATCGCCGCCCGCTGGGCCGAAGCGGTCGATGTGCTGGACGCCGCCGAGGCCGCCCACCGCGCCATCGCCGCCGCCCTCGCCACCGCCGAATCGGCATCCCAAACCAGCGACCGCGCCGCCCGCGCCGCCGAATCCGCCCTGGCCGCCGCCCGCGAGCGCGTCCTGCTGGTCCAGGGCGAGGCCGCCCAGGCCGACCAGGCCTGGGGCGTGGTGGCCGAACGCATCGTCGAGCGCCTGGGCGCCACCCCCGCCCTGCCGGACCCGCCCGCCGAGCTGTTCGCCGACGGCGACGGCGTGGCCGCCGAAGACAAAGCCCGCCGCAAGCTCGAACGCCTCCAGCGCGAGCGCGAGGAGATGGGCCCGGTCAACCTGCGCGCCGAGGTCGAGGCCGAGGAGATCACCAGACAGGTGGACCTGATCGCCTCCGAGCGCGCCGAGCTGACCACCGCGATTGCCAAGCTGCGCGGCTCCATCGGCCACCTGAACCGCGAGGGCCGCGAGCGCCTGTCCGCGGTGTTCGCCGAGGTGGACCGCCATTTCCAGGCGCTGTTCAGCCGCATGTTCGGCGGCGGCCGCGCCCATCTCGGCCTGGTCGGCTCCGACGACCCGCTGGAGGCCGGGCTGGAGATATACGCCCAGCCGCCCGGCAAGAAGCTCTCCACCCTGTCCCTGCTGTCCGGAGGCGAGCAGGCGCTGACCGCCCTGTCGCTGATCTTCGCGGTGTTCCGCTGCAACCCCGCCCCGGTCTGCGTGCTGGACGAGGTCGATGCCCCGCTGGACGACGCCAATGTCGAACGCTTCTGCCTGCTGCTGGACGACATGGTGCGCGAAACCGGCACCCGCTTCATGGTGGTCACCCACCACCCCCTGACCATGGCGCGGATGGACCGGCTGTACGGCGTCACCATGCAGGAGCGCGGCGTCTCGCGCCTGCTCTCGGTCGATCTCCAGCGCGCCACGCAGCTTGTCGACGGCACCGTGCCCGCCATGGCCGCGGAATGACGATGCCCACCCCACGTGCCGCTTCATCCCTCTCCTGGCGCTTGACGGCAGCGTGCGGTTTCGCCATAAGCCCGGGCTTCCCAACGCGGCCGGGCTCGCCTGCCGCGTCTTCTTTCTGAGGAATTTCTGCGATGTCCCGCCGCTGCGAAATCACGGGCAAGGGCGTGCTCTCGGGCAACAACGTCAGCCACGCCAACAACAAGACGCGCCGCCGCTTCCTGCCCAACCTCCAGGAAGCCTCGATGCTGTCCGACGTGCTCGGCACCCCGGTGCGCATGCGCCTGTCCACCCGCGGCATCCGCACGGTGGAGAAGAATGGCGGCATCGACGCCTTCCTGATGGGCACCCCCAACTCCCGCCTGCCGGAAGAGGCGCTGGTGGTGAAGCGCCAGATCATGAAGGCCGCCGCCAAGAAGGCCGCCAACGCCGCCTGACGGGCCTTTGATCCCGGCCCGTTAACCCGGGATTGGGAATTTCGGCGCCATACCGGCGGCATGTTCCTAGATCTCGCCCCCTATGCCGGACTCGTCATCGCCCTGGTCGTCTGCGTCGCCCTCGGCGCGCGGATCGGCAGCCTGCGCCGCGACCTCGGCCGCGCCCAGGCGATGCGCGACACCGCCCAGGGCGCCGAGCAGACCGCCACCCGGCTGCTCCGCCTGGCCGCCAGCGAATTGCGCGGCATCGGCATGACCCTGCATGGCCATGCCGACCGCCTCGCCGCCCCCCCTGGCACCCCTGCCCCTGGCACGCCTGCCCCGGGCACCCCTGCCCCGGGCACCCCTGCCGGCGAAGCCTCCCCCGCCGCTCCGCATCCCGCCTCCCACGCCATGGGCTTGGCCGCCGCCTCGGCCCAGATCCTCGGCCTGGCCGACGAGCTGCAGGACCACACGATGCCCGACATCGGCACCCAGAGCCTGCGCGAGGAACTGGTTGCCCCCGCCGAGGTGATGGACGCCGCGGTGGCCGCCACCGCCCTGGCGCTGGAGCCGGGCCGGCGGCAATGGCGCGTGGTGCCCGCCCCCGGGGTGTTCCTGTGGGCCGACCGCCGCGCCCTGCGCCACGTGCTCGGCCGCGTGCTGGCCGACGCCGCGCGCAACACCCGCCAGGACGACGCCATCGACCTGCTGGTCCAGCCGCACCCCGAAGGGCTGTGCCTGACCATCGAGGACGAGGGCACCGGCCTGGCCAGCCCCGAACCCGGCACCGCCGCCCCGCGCGACAGCCGCGGCATCGGCCTGCGCCTGGCCCTGGCGCGCGCGCTGATGCTGTCCCATGGCGGCCGGCTGGAAGTGGAAGCCACCGCCCAGGTGGGCACCCGCGTGCGCCTGATCTTCCCCGCCACCCGCCTGCGCGACGCCAACGCCCAGCCGGTGGCCCCCGAACTGGTCGCCGCCAGAGGTTGATGCCGAACAAATAACACCATGTGTGGACGGCCCGCAGGGTCAAGAGGCTAGCTCGACCTTGGCGACGGTTCGAATGCGGTCATGTGTCCGGCCTTTGACGCGGGACCATGCCCGCTGGCCCAGATGGGATCCGCGAGCGACATCCGAACAACCGGGCGGCATGTTTGTGCCACTGGTATC
>JADLHF010000209.1 GCA_020848935.1 Acetobacteraceae bacterium | reverse complement strand
GCTTGCGGCTATTTCATTACGATATCAAAATATATCGTCGCGGCACCTCAATCCCCCCGCAGCGCGAACGCCGCCTGCGCCGCCGGCCGCGCCATGGCATCGGCATACCACTCCCGCGCCGCCGGCTTGAACGCCAGCACCTCGGGATTCATCCGCAGGTAGAACACGCAGCACGCCACGTTCAGGTCGGCCACCGTGAACCGCTCGCCCATCAGGAACCCGCCGCCCTTCACCAGCGCCGCCTCCAGCACCAGCAGCGGCGCCTGGATATTCGCCAGCGCCGTGGACAGCACGCCGGGCACCCGGTCCGGCTCCGGCAGCATGAAGCTGTGCATCATCACCTGCACCGCCAGCGGCTCCAGCTCGGTCAGCGCCCAGCACGTCCACATCGTCGCCAGGCTCTCCTCGGCCAGCCCCGCCGGCGCCAGCGCCCCGCCATGCTTGCGCGCCAGATGCAGGTTGATCGCCAGCGACTCCCACAGCACCAGCCCGTCATCGTCCATGAACGGCACATGCCCGTTCGGATTGATCGCCAGGAACTCCGGCTTGCGGCTGCCCTCGGCCCCCGGCGCCACCTCCACCATCTCGTACTCGATGCCCAGCTCATGGGCCATCCACAGGGTCCGTATCGCCCGCGAACGCGGGATACCATAGATCTTCAGGGCCATCGTGCTCTCCATCGCCAACCCCCCATGGTAGCGCCCCGCGCTATTCCTGCAACGCATCCCCCACCGCCCGCCGCAGCGCCGCGATCCCGCTCTCGCGATGCCGCGTCGGATGCACCCGGTTGGTCAGCAAGGCCCAGGCCCGCCCCCCCTCGCGGTCGATCCACAGCCCGGTGCCGGTGAACCCGGTATGCCCGATCGTCCCCCAGGGACACCGATCCCCCCCCGGCCACCCCGGCGTCGCCAACTGCCACCCCAGCCCCCGCCGCACGCCGGCCACCACATGCTGCTCTTCGCGCATCGCCGCCACGCTCGAAGCCGACAGCACCGACCCGTCGATCACCCCGCGCGCAAACCCCAACAGCGCCGCCGCCGTGCCGAAAAGCCCGGCATGCCCCGCCGCGCCCCCCATGGCGAAGGCGTTCTCGTCATGCACCTCGCCGCGCATCACCCGCCCGCGCCAGGTGCACTGCTCCGTCGCCGCACACGCGGCCGGATCGGGCCGCCAGGAGAATCCCGGCAACACCGCCTGCTCCCCCAGCGCCCGCCCAGTCAGCCGCTCGATGGCGATGCCCAGCAACAGGAAATTGATGTCGGAATACACCGCCGGCCCCTGCCGCCATTCCCGCTGCAGGATGAACGCCCGCAGCGTCTGCGGGTCCTGGCCATGGGTATAGAGCGGCTCGACGGCGGGCAGATGCGTCCGGTGCGCCAGGCACTGCCGGAACGTCAGCCGCCGCTCCGCCGCCCCGGCCACGTCGTACTGCCGCAGATCGGGAATCGCCACCGTCAACGGATCGTCCAACCCGATCCGCCCTTCCTCCACCAGCCGCAATATCGCCGTGGTGGTGAAAACCACCTTGGTCAACGAGGCGAGGTCGAACACCGTCCCCTCCGCCATCGCCACACGCGGCGCCGCCACCGCCGCCCCCACCGCCCGCACCGTGGTCCCGCCATCTTCCAGCAGCCCCAGCACCGCGCCCGGAATGCCCCCCGCGGCAACCGCTTCCTCCACCAGGGCAAACGCAGCGTTGAAGCGGTTCATGCGACCTCGTACAAATGGCAGGCAGTGTCGCGCACCCCCGCGCCCACCCGGCGCGGAACCAGCGCCGGGCGCGCCTGCGCACAGACCGCCATCGCCTGGGCGCAGCGGCCATGAAACGCACAGCCCGGCGGCGGGTTGGTCGGGTCCGGCAGCTCGCCTTCCAGCAGGATGCGAATCCGCGGCGCCACCCCCGGCGGCTGCGGCACGGCGGACAGCAGCGCCTGGGCATAGGGATGGGCGGGATGGTCGAACAGCGAAGCGGCGTCGGCGATCTCGACGATGCGGCCGAAATACATCACCGCGATGCGGGCACTGACATGGCGCACCACGGACAGGTCGTGGCTGATGAACAGCATCGCCAGCCCCATCCGCCGCTTCAGTCCGGCAATCAGATTGATGATCTGCGACTGGATCGACACATCCAGCGCCGACACCGGCTCATCGGCCACCAGCAGCTTCGGCGACAGCGCCAGCGCCCGGGCAATGGCAATGCGCTGGCGCTGCCCGCCGGAGAACTCATGGATATACCGCCCGCCGCTCTCCGCCGGCAGGCCAACGAGATCAAGCAATTCCGCCACCCGCGCCGCCACGCCGGGCATGCCATGGATGGTCAGCGGCTCGCCGACCAGCGTCCGCACCCTGTGGCGCGGATTGAGCGCCCCGAACGGGTCCTGGAACACGATCTGCATGTCCCGCCGCCGCCGCCGCATCGCCGCCCGCGGCAACTGCAAGATGTCCTGTCCCTCGAACCACACCTCGCCGGCCGTCGGCTGGGTCAGCCGCAGCACGGCACGGCCCAGGGTGGACTTGCCGCAGCCGGATTCGCCCACGATGCCCAGCACCTCCCCCTCGGCCAGGGTGAAGCTGACATCCTCCAGCGCCCGCAACGTGCCGCCCCCCTCGGTGCGATAGTGCTGCGTCAGCCCGCGCACCTCCAGCAGAGGAGTCATCGCACCGGGTTCCAGCAGGCCACGCCATGCGGCCGGCCCGACAGCGCCGGAAGCCGCGCACACTCCGCCAGCACCGCCGGGCAGCGCGGCGCGAAACTGCACCCCTCGCCCCGGCTGCCCGGCGGCGGCACCTGGCCGGCAATCGCCGGCAGCACCTCGCCCGGCGGGTTGCGCGCCGGCATGGTGCGCACCAGCGCGTCGGTGTAGCGATGGCGAGGATTGGCAAACACCTCGGCGGCCGGCCCGCTCTCCACGATCCGCCCGGCATACATCACCGCCGCCCGGTCGCAGAACGCGGCGACCACGCCGAGGTCATGGGTGATCAACAGGCAGGCCATGTCCAACTGCCGCCGCAGCCGGTCGATCAGCGCCAGGATCTGCGCCTGCACGGTGACAGCCAGCGCCGTGGTCGGCTCGTCGGCCACCAGCAGCGCGGGCTCGCAGGCCAGCGCGATGGCGATCATCACCCGCTGCCGCTGCCCGCCCGACAACTGGTGCGGATAGCGCCCCAACTGGGCCGCCGGCGTCGGCAGGCCCACGAGGTCCAGCAACTCCGCCACCCGCCCCAGCGCCGCACGCCGCGACAGGCCGCGATGGATGCGCAGCACCTCGGCGATCTGCTCGCCCACCGTGAACACCGGGTTCAGGCTGGTCATCGGCTCCTGGAAGATCATCCCCATCCGGTCGCCGCGCAGCCGCCGCATCGCCTCGTCGTCCAGCGCCGCCAGGTCGCTGCCATCCAGCGTGATCCGTCCGTGCACCCGTCGGATCGCCGGCGCCAACAGCCGCATGATCGCCAGCGCCGTCACCGACTTGCCGCAGCCGGATTCCCCCACCAGCGCCAGCATCTCGCCGGGCGCGATGGCGAACGACACCTCCTCCACCAGCGCCGCATCGCCCGCCACCAGGGTCAGCCCCTCCACCTGCAGCACAGGCGCCGTCATGCCCGCCACACCTCCCCGCCCGGCATCGCCTCGGGCACCCCGGTGGTGCCGGGCAGACTCAGCGGCAACCCGTCCAGCGACCGCACCGCGAGATAGGCAAAGCATTGCGCCTCCAGGAAATCGCCATCCCACCCCACCGCCTCCACCGGCTCCACCGGCACGCCGAGCGTCTCGCGCAGCCCCTGCATCAGGGTCGCGTTGTGCCGCCCGCCGCCGGTGACCAGCCAGCGCCGCGGCATACCGGGAACCAATGCCGCCGCCGAGGCCACCGACGCCACGGTGAAGGCCGCCAGCGTGGCGGCCCCGGTGGCATCGTCGTTGATCCGCTCAACCGCCGCGGCCCAGGCATGAAAGGCATTGCGATCCAGCGATTTCGGCGGCCTGCGGGCGAAATAGGGATGCGCCAGCAGCTTCCCCAGCAGCGCCGCATCCGGGGTGCCGGTCGCCGCCAGCGCGCCATCGGCATCGAACGGCGCGCCACGCCGGCGCAGCATGAAATCATCCAGCAACGCCGAGGCCGGCCCGGTGTCGAACGCGATCACCGTCTCGCCATCGAGATAGGTCACATTGGCCACGCCGCCGAGGTTGAGCACCATCAGCGGCTGCTCCAGCCCGGCGGCCAGCGCCTTGTGGTACAGCGGCGCCAGCGGTGCCCCCTCGCCACCGGCGGCGAGGTCGGCATGGCGGAAACGATTCACCACGTCGATGCCCAGCAGCGCGGCCATCCGCGCGCCGATGCCGAACTGGCGGGTGAACCGCGCCTCGGGCTTGTGGAAGATGGTCTGGCCGTGGATGCCGACCACGTCGATCGCGCCGGCCGGAATGTCGAAATCGCGCAGGAACTCCACCACCGCCCCGGCATGGGCGTCGCTCACCGCCGCGTCCAATGCCGGCATCGGATCATCCATCGCGGCCTCGGGACGGGCCAGGACCGCCAGCAGCCGATCCCGCAGGGCGGGGTCGTAGGAATAGGCCCGGCCCGGCCCGGTCTGCACGAAGTCGCGGCCATCGGTGCGCAGGATTGCCACGTCGATCGCGTCCATCGACGTGCCGCTCATCACCCCGATCGCGGTTCGTATCGTCACCGGCGCATCCTGTTCTTGTCACGTCCCGCATAGGGCCATAGCTTCGCGCCCGACAGGAAGCCCCGCGCGCACGCAGGGGCACAGGAGGCATACATGGCACGCCGAGGATTGCGAACACTGTTGTTGTCCGGCCTGTTCGCCGCCGCCCTGGCCGGCGCCGCCACGGCGCAGGTGCTGGAGGTGGCCGTCGATGCCTCGCCGGTCGGGCTCGACCCGCACCGCGCCACCGCCTTCTCCACCTTCCAGATCATCAACGGCACGATCTACGAGGGCCTGACCGCCATCGACAAGGACCTCCGCGTCCAGCCGGGCCTGGCGGCATCCTGGACCATCGCGCCGGACGGCAAGACCTACACCTTCAAGCTGCGCCCCGGCATGACCTTCCACGACGGCAGCAAGGTGGAGGCGGCGGATGTCGTGGCCACCATCCACCGCGTGCTGAGCAAGGAGATCGCCTCGCCGCTGGCCTCCCGCCTGGCAGCACTCGACACCGCGACGGCGCCGGATGCCGCCACGGTGGTGCTGCACCTGAAGGAGCCGAGCGCCCCGCTGCTGGTCTCCATCGCCACCATCGCCATCGTGCCGCGCAGCATGGAGACGGAGAAAGAGGCGCTGCAACGCGCCCCGATCGGCACCGGGCCGTTCAAGTTCAAGGAATGGCAGGCCAACGGCTTCGTGGCGCTGGAGAAGAACCCCCATTACTGGCGCGCCGGCGCCCCGAAGCTGGACGGGGTGAAGTTCAACATCGTGCCGGAATCCGCCACCCGCCAGGTCGGCATCAGCAGCGGCCAGTACAGCATGCTGCCCAACATCGATGCCGCGACGGCGCTCCAGCTCAAGGGCAAGCCCGGCGTGAAGCTGGCCGAGACGCTGGAGCTGGCCTACAGCTTCGTCGCCGTCAACACCTCCCGCCCGCCGTTCGACAATGCGAAAGTGCGGGAAGCGGTGAACTACGCGCTGAACCGCCAGGAAATCATCGCCGCCGCCCTGTTCGGCGCCGGCGTGCCGGCCGGCCCGCTGTCGCCGGCGCTGAAGGACTGGGCCACGCCGACCAGCGCCTTCCCCTGCTACAAATACGACCCGGCCAAGGCGCAGGCGCTGCTGAAGGAGGCCGGCCACACCGCCCCGGTGGCGATCAGCATCAACGTCCTGCCGCGCCAGGACATCCGCGACATCGCGCAAGTGGTGCAGGCCCAGCTGAACAAGGCCGGCTTCAAGGTGGAGCTGAAGAACCAGGAGCTGGGCCAGTTCATCCAGGACTGGCGCAACAGCAACTTCGACATGTTCGCCAGCGCCAATGCCGGCAGCCCGGACCCCGACGACTACTTCTACCGCACCTTCCGCACCGGCGGCTCGACCAACGTGTTCAAATACAGCAACCCGGAGATCGACGGGCTGCTGGACACGGCGCGCACGATGCAGGATGCCGCCCAGCGCCGCGCGGCCTACGACAAGGCGCAGCGCATCCTGGCCTGCGACGGGCCGGTCATGCACATCGCCTATGGCCAGTTGTTCACCGCACTGCGCACCAACGTGCAGGGCTTCGAGATCATCGCCAACCGCTCGCTGGCCACGCTGGCGGATACCACGGCGAAGTGAGCGGCATCCTCCCAGCCTCCCCGCCTCCCTGTTCAACTTTCGGGCGGCAGCACCGCCGCCAAGTGGAACAGGGAGGCAGGGAGATGGGGAGGAATGGTGCCCTGACCCGGGCGGGAGAGCGATCTTGCTGCGGCGCCTGATCCTCGGCCGGCTGGTCGATCTGGCCTTCGTGCTGGTCTGCGTCTCCATCGTGGTGTTCGCGATGATCCGGCTGATCCCCGGCGATGCCGTGGCGATCATGCTGGGCGCCAATACCGAGGTGACGCCCGAGAAGGTGGCGGCCTTGCGCGCGCAGATCGGGCTCGACCAGCCGATGGCAGTGCAATACTGGCACTGGATCGCGAAAGCGGTGCAGGGCGACCTCGGCACCTCGCTGTGGACCGGCAAGCCGGTGGCCGCCGAGATCGCGGCCCATGTCTGGCCGACGCTGCAACTGACCATGCTGGCGCTGGTGCTGGGCGCCGGGCTGGCGGTGCCGGCTGGCTGCCTGATGGCGCGGCTGCGCGGGCGCGGGGCGGATGCCGCGATGCGCGTGGTCACCGTCGCCGGGCTGACCATCCCGTCCTTCTGGCTTGGCATCGTGATGATCTTGGCGCTGGCCACCCTGGCACCCTCCTTGCAGTTGCTGGGATACGTGCCGTTCGCCGACGATCCCCTGGGCAACCTCGCCCGTTTGGCGCTGCCGGCCACCGCCCTGGGCCTGCCGATCCTGGCCAACCTGTCCCGCCTGGTGCGCTCGGCGATGCTCGATGCGCTCGGCCAGGACTACATCCGCACGGCGCGCGCCAAGGGCGTGCCGGAACGCGGCATCGTCTATCGCCACGCGCTGCGCAACGCGCTGATCCCGTTCGTGACCAGCGTCGGCATCATGACCGGATACCTGCTGGGCGGCGCCATCGTGGTGGAGCAGGTCTTCGCCATCCCCGGCCTCGGCCGGCTGATCCTGGGTGCCATCGCCGAGCGCAACTACCCGCTGTTGCAGGCAACCATCCTGGTGGTGACGCTGGGCTTCGTGGTGGTGAACTTCTGCGTCGATCTGCTGTACCTGGCGATCGACCCCCGCGTGAGGGCGTGATGGCGGGGCGGCGGCTGCTGGTCTTCGCGCTGGTGCTGGTGGCAGCCCAGCTCCTGATCGCCGGATTCGCCGGCAGCGTGGCGCCGTACGACCCGGTGGCGCAGGACATCCTGGCGCGGATGCAGGGACCGACCGCCGCCCACTGGCTGGGCACCGACCAGTTCGGCCGCGACGTGCTGAGCCGGATCATCCATGGCAGCCGCACCTCGCTGTTCGTCTCGGCCCTGGCGGTGGGCGCGGCCCTGGTGCTGGGCGGCACGCTGGGGCTGGTGGCGGCGTATTACCGCGGCTGGACCGACCGGCTGCTGATGCGGGCGATGGACGTGCTATTCGCCTTCCCGGTGATGCTGCTGGCCATCGGCGTGGTCGCCGTGCTGGGCCCGCGCAGCGAAACCGCCGCGGTGGCGATCGCGGTGGTGTACACGCCGATCTTCGCCCGGCTGCTGCGCGGCCCCGCGCTGGTGGTGTGCGAGAGCGACTATGTCACGGGGGCGAAGGCTGCCGGCGCCTCGGACCGTCGCGTGCTGTTCATCCATGTGCTGCCGAACCTGGCCAGCGTGGTGCTGGTACAGACCTCGCTGCTGCTGTCCGCCGCCATCCTGGTGGAGGCGTCGCTGTCCTTCCTCGGCTTGGGCACCCAGCCGCCGACGCCCTCGCTCGGGCTGATGCTGGCCGACGGGCGCAACTTCCTGATGCTGGCGCCGGGGCCGGCGGTGTTCTCGGGGCTGGCCATCCTGCTGCTGGCGTTCGGGCTGAACCTGCTGGGCGACGCCCTGCGCGACACGCTGGACCCGCGGCTGCGGGGCGAGCATTGATCGTGCGGGCCGCCAGGGCGGCGGATATCGCGGCCACGGCGGCCGTGGCCAGCGCCGCCTATCGCGCCGGCTTCGCGGCCATCCTGGACGCCGCTGAACTGGCCCGCCGGGACCCGGCCTCGTTCGTCCCGCGCTTCACCGCCGACCTGGCGCGGCTGCGCGTGGCCACGGCGGATGGCGTGGTGGCGGGGTTCTCGCTGGTCACCGGCCCGCATCTGGACATGCTGTTCGTCGCCCCGGGCGCCCAGGGCAGCGGTGCCGGTGCCGCCCTGCTGGCCGAGGCGGTGGCACGCGGCACTTCCAGCCTGGAATGCTTCCGCGCCAACACGTCGGCACGGCGCTTCTATGACCGCCACGGCTGGCTGGTCACGCGCGGCTACAGCCGCCCCTTTGCCGGGCGGCTGCATGATTTCGTTTATTATGAACGCAATGCCGGCCGGTGAGGGCGTGCGTCAGCCCTTGGCGGGGCTGCGCGCGATGCCGCGGATATCCGGCCGCGGGCGGCCGGAGGCGAGGCCGATTTCGCGGTCCTGCGCCTCGATGATCGCCTTGGCCGGCTCGTCGCCTTCCAAGCCGGTCAGCGCTGTGGCCGGCACGCGGCGGTTGGAGCTGCGGGTGCCGTCGATATAGGTGACGTCGAAGGCAACGAAGGTGGTCTCGATGCGGCGTCTAGGCGGTGCCATTGGAGCCATCCCCGGCGCGCGGCGCGGGCGCGCCGTCCGCGGCCACCCCCCCATCTTGCGGCGGTGCATCGTCCTGCGGTGCATCGCCGCCCTGCTGGGCGTTGCGGCGACGCATCACCTCTTCCTCGCGCTCACGCAGCTTGGCGTCCTTCTTGGCCTGCTTGGCGCGGTCGCGTTCGTTGCGCTGCTGGTTGTAGTTGACCTTGAATGCCATGATCCCCGTCGCCCCGACCCAACCGGCGCCGGGCGGCGCCGGAAGCAGCGGGGTCCCTGTATTAGCGGTTGAATCCGGCGCCCGCGATGGCGCCAGCGTCGGCCTCAGCTGCGGCGCAGCTGGCTTTCGCTGGCCACCCGCTCATGGCTGTCGCGCGAGTTCTTCAGGCGGTACTGGTAGTCGCTGCCTTCGCGCGGCATCAGGCGGGACACCGTATAGGTGCCGGCAGGCACGTTGGCGTCGAGACGACCGGGGGAAAGCTCCACCCGGTCGCCGACGGCGAATCGACGGGGCGCTGCGGCCATCGCCCGCGCCCCGTTCAGTCGGCCTTGAGGTTAACCGCCGAGGTCTTGCCCTGCTGGCCACGCTCGATGTCGTAGCCGACCTTCTGCCCTTCCTTCAGGCTGATGCCCGCCCGCTCCACCGCCGAGATGTGCACGAACACATCCTTGGAGCCGTCATCGGGCTGGATGAAGCCGTAGCCCTTGGTGGTGTTGAACCACTTAACCGTACCAGTCGCCATCGCAAGTCTCCTAGAACCGGCGCCCCACACACATTGCGGGCCGGGATTGATTTTCGAAGCAGGGAGAGAACCGATGCGAAAGCGCGGCTTGCAGAAGGTGTTCAGCCCAGGACGAAAAGCGCCGAGACGCGCTATATGGGGTACCGCGTGACAAAAATACAGCCCAATCGTTGGAAAATGTCCCGGCGCGCACAATGGCGCCCCTGATGGGCTCCGCGCCGCCCGTTCCGGCCTGGCTTTCCGGCCCCGCCATCCCCGGCGCGGGCTTGCCGCCGTCGCGGATCGATGGCTCAACCATGCGCGGGCCATGACAGCGGCGGAGGGCGGGCATGATCGCGGTGGATTGGGGCACCAGCAACCTGCGTGCCTGGCGCATCGACGCCCAGGGGCGTGCGCGCGACCGGATCGCCTCGGCCAATGGCATCACCCGGGTTCCCCCGGGCGGCTTCCCGGCCACCCTGCGCGCCACCATCGGCGCCTGGCTGGAGGACGGCGAGCGCCATGTGCTGATGTGCGGCATGGTCGGCAGCCGCCAGGGCTGGGTCGAGGCCCCCTACCTGCCCTGCCCCGCCGGCCCCGCCGCCATCGCCGCCGCCCTGCTCGCCGTGCCGTTCGGCGATGCCCAGGTCATGCTGGTGCCCGGCCTGTCGGCGCGCGACCCCTCCGGCACGCCCGAGGTGATGCGCGGCGAGGAGACCAAGCTGCTCGGGCTGATCGACAGCCTGGGCGGCGAGGGCTTGGTGTGCATGCCCGGCAGCCACACCAAATGGGCGCGCCTGGCGGGCGGCGAGATCGTGGGGTTCGCGACCTATTTCACCGGCGAGGCCTTCGCGGCGCTGCGCGACGGCACCATCCTGGGCCGCATGATGGCACCGCGCGGCGCCATCGACCCCGACGGCTTCCGCCGCGGCGTGGCGCGGTCCGGCGAGCCCGGCCACCTGCTGCACCACCTGTTCGGGGTGCGCGCCGGCGCCCTGTTCGGCGACATCGCCACGGACGCGGGCGAGGGATTCCTGTCCGGCCTGCTGATCGGCCACGAAGTCCGCGCGGCACTGCCCGGCGGCGGCCCGGTGCGGCTGGTCGGCGACGCCACGCTGGTTGGCCTCTACCGCACCGCGATCACCCTGTGCGGCGGCCAGCCGGTGGCCGTGGAGCCGGACGCCGCCCTGGCCGGGCTGACGCTGATCGCCGGCCGGGCGGCGTGGAACTGAGATGAGGCCAAGGGCCTTGCGCGCCGCCTGGCGCTGGGGCACCTCGGGATTCACAGCCGCAGGGGAACGCCGCCATGCCCATCAACCTCGCCGACAGCCCGATCTTCGGGGCGCTCTACGGCTCGGACGCCATGCGCGCGGTGTTCGACGACCGCGCCTTCTGCCAGCGCATGCTCGATGTCGAGGCGGCACTGGCCCGCGTGCAGGCGCGGCTGGGCATCATTCCGGCCGAGGCGGCCGCCGCCATCACCGCGGCGGCCGACGTGGCGAAGCTGGACACGTCGGAAATGGCCGCCAGCCTGGACAATGTCGGCTACCCCGTGGTCGGCCTGGTCGCCGGCCTGTCGCGCGCCGCCGGCGAACACGGCCGCTGGACCCATTGGGGTGCCACCACCCAGGACATCATGGACAGCGCGACGGCGTTGCAGCTGCGCGACGGGCTGGCCCTGGTGCGCGCCGACCTCGTCGCCCTGGCGCGGACGCTGGCCGGGCAGATGCAAACCCACCGCTCCACGCTGATGGCCGGGCGGACGCATCTGCAGCACGCGCTGCCGATCACCTTCGGGCTGAAGCTGGCCAACTGGCTGGCCCCGCTGCTGGCGCATGTCGAACGCCTGGACCAGCTCGCCCCTCGCGCGACGGCGGTGCAGTTCGGCGGCGCGGCGGGCACCCTGGCCTCGCTGGGCGATGCCGGGGTGGCGGTGATGGAAGGGCTGGGCGCCGAACTCGGCCTGGCGATCCCCGCCGCGCCCTGGCATGTCGGCCGCGACGGGCTGGCCGAGGCGGTGGGCTTCCTCGGCCTGCTGTGCGGCAGCCTGGCCAAGATCGCCACCGATGTGATCCTGCTGGCGCAGAACGAGGTGGCGGAGCTGACCGAACCCTATGTCCCCGGCCGCGGCCAGTCCTCCACCATGCCGCAGAAGCGCAATCCCATCGCCAGCGAATACATCCTGGCCAGCGCGCGCGGGGTCCAGGCCCTGGTGCCGCTGATGCAGGGCGCGATGGCCCATGACCACGAGCGCGCCACCGGGCCGTGGCAGGCCGAGCCGCTGGCGATCGGCCAGGGCTTCGTGCTGGCCCACGGCGCGCTGCGCCATGCCCGCACGATCGCCGAGGGCATGGTGGTGGACGCGGCCAGGATGCGCGCCAACCTCGACCTGACCGGCGGGCTGATCCTGGCCGAGGCGGTGATGATGGGCCTCGCCCCGGTGCTGGGGCGCGAGGCGGCGCACCATGCGGTGAAGCACGCCTGCGACCGCGCCCTGGCCCAGGGCATCGACCTGGCCGAAGCACTGGCGCAGGAGCCCGCGGTTGCGGCGCGGCTGGACCGCGCCGGGATTGCCGCGCTGATCGATCCGGCGAAGTATCTCGGCAGCACCGATGCGTTCATCGATCGCGTATTTGCCATGTCACAGCGCGTTCTTTTCCACGCGTGACGTCATTGCCCGCGGCAACGCAGATCTTGGCGCGATCCTCCAGATGGTTTCCAATATGGAATATCCACCAGTTGGCCCAGGCAACCGCGAGCCGCCTTCGGGTGCCGGTCGGTCCTGCGGCAAATCGGGAACGATCGGCATCCTGAGGCCCGAGCAGCCAGGCCGCCGCGCCGGATGCGCCTTCGCATCAGCGGCACCGCCGGAACGGTGCCGATTCGTTGCCGAGGCCGCCGGCGGCGCGGGGTTTTCCGCGGTCCTTCCGACAAGTTTCGGCATGATCTGGCGGGCGGGAGCGTGGATTAAACCGGGGTAACCCCTGCCCCATTGCACATCAATGCGTTGCCTCGCCGGTGACGTTGTGCCTAAGATTGTGTCAGCAAGGTGCTTCTCACGAAGAGTCTTGTCAGCATTGCAACCGGCAGCCGGCTCCAAGTCGGCGCGCGATTAGGGAGGCTCGAAATCCTGATGACCAGGAACATCCTGTCCAAGACAGCAGCCACACGCCGCAAGGTGTTGAAATTCGGCGCCGCCGCATCGGCCCTGCCATGGGTGCATATCCGCACCGCCGGCGCCGCCGGTACCGTGTCGATCTTTTTCTGGGATCATTGGGTGCCGGCAGGCAACGACGCGATTCGCAAGCAGGTCAAGGCGTTCGAGGACAAGAACAAGACCGAGGTGAAGGTTGACTTCATCACCTCCCAGGGCCAGCAGACCACGCTGACGATCAACGCCGAGGCGCAGGCCAAGAGCGGCCACGACGTGATCACCATCGCCAACTGGACCCTGCGCGACCAGGAAGACAACCTTGAAAACGTCGACGACGTGGTCAAGCGGCTGGAAGCCCAGTCCGGCCCAGCCAACGAGGTGGCGAACTATCTCGGCAAGGGCAAGAAGGGCTGGTTCGCCGTGCCGTCCAGCTGGGGCACCCAGAACAAGGGCCCGGTGGCACGCATCAGCCTGTTCAAGGAACACGCCGGGCTGGACGTGCAGAAGATGTACCCCGCCGCCAACGTGCCGCAGACGCCGGAGGCCAAGGCCTGGACCATGGACGTCTTCCTGGCCACCGCCGAGAAGATGCACAAGGCCGGCAAGCCCTTCGGCCTCGGCATCGGCACCACGGCGGACAACACCGATATGGCCGGCTCGATCTTCGCCTCCTTCGGCGCCCAGCTGATCGACGTCGATGGCAAGATCCAGATCCAATCGGCCGCAGTGCGCCAGGCGCTGGAATACTTCCAGAAGCTGGTGAAGTTCCTGCCGGCCGACGCACAGAGCTGGGATGACAGCTCGAACAACCGCGCGCTGATCTCGGGCGCCGCGTCCTTCATCTACAATCCGCCCTCGGCCTGGGCGGTGGCATTGCGCGATGCGCCGGCGATCGCGGAGGACATCTGGCACTTCGCGCCGCCGGCCGGCCCGAAGGGCCGCTTCACGCCGCACAGCATGAACTTCTGGGGCATCTGGAAGTTCGCCAAGAACAAGAGCGCGGCGAAGGAGCTGATCGAGTTCCTGATGCAGCCCGACAACGTGGCGGAGCGCAGCACCGCGGTGCTCGGCTACGACCTGCCGCCCTTCGCCAAGATGTCCGAGTCCCATGTCTGGGACAAGATCGGACCGCCGGTCGGCACGGTCTACAACTACCCGGTGCGCCCGCAGCACCATTCGGTGGCGCATCTTGCCCACATGCCGGCCCCTCCGGAGATCGCGGTGCAGGTGTACAACCGCGGCACCCTGACGACGATGCTGGCCAAGATGAAGGCCGGTGAATCGATCGACCAGGTCATCAAGTGGGGGAATATCGAGCTGGAAGGCTTCATCTAGCCAGTTCGTACCGCCGACCGGCCGCGGCCGCGGCCACCCGCCGCGCCGGCCGGCGTCCTTCCTGCCTCCGGCCATGGGGATCGTGATGTTCGATCGCGATGACCGGGGGCGGGCGTTTCTTTTGATGGAGGCTTTTTGATGGCAGACGGTAGCACGATGGTGGTGGGCGCGTCCGCGACGACACCGCCGGCGCCGCGCCAGGGCGGTACCATGAAACGGCTGGCGCGCCGCCGCTCGATGGCCGCGCTGGCCCTGTGCGCACCGCTGATCGCGCTGATCATCTGTCTGAAGATCTACCCGACCTTCTACGCGATCTTCCTGAGCATGCTCGACCGGAAGATGAACCACTTCGTCGGGCTGGATAATTTCGCCTACCTGCTCGGGCGGCCGTCCTTCCATCTGGTGATCTTCCAGTCCTGCCTGTTCGCGGTCACCGCGGTGGTGATGAAGGCGATCATCGGCTTCATCCTGGCGCATCTGATGCACAATATCCGCGGCTCCAGCCAGCGCATCTGGCGCGGCCTGCTGCTGGTGCCCTGGGTGATCCCCCTGTCGCTGTCCACCCTGACCTGGTGGTGGCTGTTCGACCCGTCCTATTCCGCGTTCAACTGGACGCTGAGCTGGCTCGGCCTGCCGGAGGTGCCGTTCCTGGGCACGGTGTGGAACGCCCGCATTTCGGTGATCATGGTCAACACCTGGTTCGGCGCGCCATTCTTCATGATCATGTATCTCGCCGCGCTGAAATCGGTGCCGGAGCAGTTGTACGAAGCCGCGGCGATCGATGGCGCCAGCGCGTGGCAGCGGCTGATCTTCATCACCCTGCCGATGATGCGCAACATCATCCTGATCACCGTGCTGTACAGCCTGATCGTCACCTTCGCCGACTTCGACATCGTGCGCATCCTGACCAATGGCGGGCCGCAGGACGGCACCCACCTGTTCGCCACCTACGCGTTTGCGGTCGGCATCCAGTCGGGCAACATCCCGCGCGGCGCCTCGGTCAGCCTGTTCATGTTCCCCGTCCTGGCCACGCTCGCCTTCTTCGTGCTGCGTGACGTGCTCAATCGCAACAAGGAGGTCGCGACATGAGCGGCGCGACTGCAGCGGCCGGCGGCCCGGTTCCACGCAAGAAATCCAAGGTCGGCAGCCTGGAGCGCCAGCAGCGCATCTCGATCCGCTCCAGCTACGCCGCGCTGAGCATCTTCGTGGTGATCTTCCTGGTGCCGCCGTTCTACATGGTCATGACGGCGCTGAAATCGTCGGCGGAGATCTCGGCCCAGCAGGGCAATCCGTGGATCGTGCAGAGCCCGACCATGGAGAACTTCATCCAACTGGCCACCGACGCCTCGTTCCAGCGCTACTTCATCAACTCGGTCTGGGTGACCGCGATGGTCGTCATCATCAGCATGGCCATCGCCATCCTGGCGGCGTTCAGCCTGTCGCGCATGGGCTTCAAGGGCGCGCAGGTGCTGTCCACCGGCGTATTCCTCACCTACCTGGTGCCGCCCTCGCTGCTGTTCATCCCGCTGTTCCAGATCGTCGGCACGCTCGGCCTGATCAACAACACCTGGGTTTTGGTACTGCTGTTCCCCACCCTGGCGGTGCCGTTCTGCACCTGGATCATGATCGGGTATTTCAATTCGATCCCCAAGGAACTGGACGAGGCGGCGCTGATCGACGGGGCGACCTATCCGCAGATCCTGGTCAAGATATTCATCCCGGTTGCCCTGCCCGGCATCATCGCGGCCACCATCTTCGCCTTCACCGTGGCCTGGGGCGGCTTCCTGTATCCGCTCGCCTATCTCTACAGCGCCGACCAGGCGACCCTGACGGTGGGCATCGTGCGCGAGCTGATCAAGGGCGACGTGTTCGCCTGGGGCATGATCATGGCCGCCTGCGTGATGGCCGCGGCGCCGCCGATCATCGTCTATACGTTCCTGATGGACTACTACGTTGCCGGCCTGACCGCCGGCGCCACCAAGGGTTGATATCCGGCTGCAGGCGGGGCACCGCGCGTATCCGACGAAACGATGGCCGCGCGGTGCTGCGGCGTAATAAGAGGAAGTGAGTTCTATGGCGAACGTGTCGATCCGCAAGGTGGTCAAGTCCTACGAAGGTGACGTCCAGGCGGTGAAAGGCATCGACCTGGAAATCGAGGACCACGAGTTCGTGGTGCTGGTCGGCCCCTCGGGCTGCGGCAAATCCACCACCCTGCGCATGATCGCGGGGCTGGAGGAGATCACCGCCGGCGAGATCTGGATCGGCGGCGACGTGGTCAACGACGTGCCGCCCCGCGACCGCGACATCGCCATGGTGTTCCAGAACTACGCGCTGTACCCGCACATGAGCGTGTTCGACAACATGGCCTTCGGCCTGAAGCTGCGGAAGTTCCCCAAGGACGAGATCAAGCGCCTGGTGGATGACGCGGCCAAGATGCTCGACATCCAGATGCTGCTGGACCGCAAGCCGAAGGCCCTGTCCGGCGGCCAGCGCCAGCGCGTCGCCATGGGCCGCGCCATCGTGCGCAACCCCAAGGTGTTCCTGTTCGACGAGCCGCTGTCCAACCTGGATGCCAAGCTGCGCGTGCAGATGCGCACCGAGATCAAGAAGGTCCACCAGCTCGTCCCCACCACCACCGTCTATGTCACCCACGACCAGATCGAGGCGATGACCCTGGCCGACCGCGTGGTGGTGATGAACCACGGCGTGATCGAACAGGTCGGCGCGCCGCAGGAGCTGTACCACAACCCGCAGACCCGCTTCGTCGCCGGCTTCATCGGCTCGCCGGCGATGAACTTCCTGCCGGTCCAGGTGGTCGATGATTCCGGGCTCAAGGTGCAGCTGGCCGACGGCACCAAGATGGCAATCCCGCCCGAGCGCGTGGACCGCTACGGCCCGTACAAGGGCAAGAAGATGACGCTCGGCATCCGCCCGGAGCACATGACCGAAACCCACGAATCCGAGAAGCCCGGCGTGCAGTTGATGAACGCCAAGGTCGATGTGGTGGAGCCGATGGGCATGGAGACGCTGGTGCACCATTTCGTCGATGGCGTGGCGGTGTGCTCGCGCGTCGATCCCAACACCAAGTGCAGGCCCGGCGAGATCCTGCCGCTGGCCATCGACATGAACAACATGCACCTGGTCGAGGACTCCTCCAGCCGGGTGGTCTGACCTTTCCCCGCCCGCCCTGCGCCGCGGCCGATCGGGCGCCACCGCCCGGCGCGGCCGCTTCGTTTTGCGGGGTGGCACGCGCAAACCGGGAGGAAGCCGCCATGGCGGCACTGAACGCAAAGACCGCCTGGGTCACCGGCGCGGGCACCGGCATCGGCCGTGCCATCGCCCTCGCCCTGGCCCAGGCCGGCGCGCGCGTCGGGCTCAGCGGCCGCACCCGCGTCACGCTGGAGGAGACGGCGGCGGCCATCCGTGCCGCCGGCGGCACCTGCATCATCGCCCCCTGCGACGTGGCGCAAGCCGGACAGGTCGATGCCGCCTGGGCCGGCGTCGTGGCGGAATTCGGCGATATCGACATCCTGGTCAACAATGCCGGCTGGAACCTGCCGCAGCGCGCCTGGAACCAGCTCACGCCGGAGTCCGTGCAGCAGATGGCCAACGTGAACCTCGTCGGCCCCTTCCTGTGCACGCTCAAGGTCCTGCCGGCGATGCGCACCCGGCGCGACGGCGTGGTGGTCAACATCGCCTCGATGGCCGCCACCGGCATCCACCTCGTCGCCGGCGTCGCCTACAACGCCACCAAGCACGGCGCGCGGGCCATGAGCCTCAGCCTGAACGCCGAGGAAGGCATCCACGGCATCCGCGCCGTCTGCATCAACCCCGGCGAGGTCGAAACCCCGATCATGGACAAGCGCCCGGCGCCACCTTCGGCCGAAGCCCGCAAACTGATGGTCCAGCCCGAGGATGTCGCCGCCGCCGTGCTGTTCTGCGCCACCCTGCCCGCCCGCTCCTGCGTCAGCGAGCTCACCATCGTGCCCACCGACAACAACGCCTATCGCGCCGACGCCCAGGCGATCGCCGCCCGCACCTGAGAGCCCCGCCATGGCCGACCTCCCCACCCACCTCATCGCCGTCGACAAGCTGCAACGCTTCGTCGCCGACATCTTTGCCAAGGCCGGCACCTCCGGCGAGGAGGCGGGGCGTATCGCCCACCACCTGATCGGCGCCAACCTCACCGGCCACGACAGCCACGGCGTCATCCGCGTGCCGCGCTATGTCCAGAACCTGCAAGACGGCGACGTGGTGGCCGACCAGACCGTCGAGATCGTCACCGACGGCCCCACCCACGCGGTGATCGACGGCCACATGGGCTTCGGCCAGACCGTCGGCCCCCAGGCGGTCGATTTCGGCATCGCCAAGGCCCGCCAGGCCGGCATGGCCATCATCGCGCTGCGCAACTCCGGCCATATCGGCCGCATCGGCGACTGGGGCGAGCGCGCCGCCGAGGCCGGCCTGATCTCGCTGCATTTCGTCAACGTCTATCAGGGCCAGCTGGTCGCCCCGTTCGGCGGCGTCGATCGCCGCTTCTCCACCAACCCCGTCTGCATCGCCATCCCGATGGAGGCCGGCCAGCCGCCGCTGCTCCTCGATTTCGCCACCTCGGTCGTCGCCGAGGGCAAGGTCCTGGTCGCCTCCAACGGCGGCAAGCCGCTGCCGCCCGACGCCCTGATCGGCCCGGACGGCGCCCTCTCCGCCGACCCCGCCACGCTCTACGGCCCGCTCACCCCCGGCGGCCCGCGCAGCGCCGGCAACGGCCCGGGCTCGATCCGTGCCTTCGGCGAGCACAAGGGCTCCGGCATCGCCTTCATGTGCGAAATCCTCGCCGGCGTGCTCACCGGCGGCGGCACCTCCGGCCCGATCGACGCCCACCGCACCCGCCGGCGCATCGCCAACGGCATGTTCTCGATCTACCTCGACCCGCACCGCTTCGGCTCGCAGAACTTCGTCGCCGAAGCCCGCGAATACGCCAATTACGTCAAGGCCTCCCGCCGCGCCCAGGGCGTGGACGAAGTCCTGGTCCCCGGCGAACCTGAATCCCGCGCCCGCGCCGACCGCGTGAAGAACGGCGTGCCGCTGCAGGTCGATACCTGGCAGAGCATCGTCGCCACCGCCCGCGCATTGGGGCTTAGCGAGCCAAACTAGGCGAAGGACAAGGCCAGGGGGCCGAGCCCCCTGGGACCCCCTTATCCCTTCAGCCGCCGCGCCACCTCCGCCACGCAGGCCTCGAACGCCGCCAGGTCGCGCCACGCGTCACCACGCGCCACGCCGCGCACCACCAGCACCCCGCCCGAGGCGGCAATCGCCCCGTCGATCATCAGATTGTCGGCCAGCGGCGGAAAATCCTCGATCAGCATCCCCTCCTCATCCCGCCACACCCCATCGACCGGCGCGGCATCGCGGCAGAATGCCCGGCTGCGCGCGGCAAACGGCTCCGCACTGTTCGACCAGCCGAACACCGGGCGGCCGAGCGCGCGCATGAACCCCAGCTCGAACACCGTGCCGGCATCGGCACTCGGCCCGCGGAACGGCGTCAGATTGGCCACCAGCGCCGCGCAGCCGGCAATATGGGCCTCGTTGCGCCGCGCAATCCGCATCGCCTCGCCCAACCCGCCCCACGAAACGGGGTCGCCCCCCGCCAGCGCATCCAGCGGCGAAACCCCGCACAGCCCGTGCCGCGCGCACACCGCCTTCAGCGCCGCGGCGCGCGCCAGCGGTTCCGGCAGGAACACGTCGGGTCCGGCGAGATAGACGCGCATCACCCGCGCGCCTCCGCCCATGACAGCAGCGCGGCACGGCTCTGGTCGAACGCATCGGCCAGCCCCCTCGCGGCGGCGCGGGCGCCGGCCATGTCCCGGCCGCGCGCCGGCGCCATGATCGCCCGCGCCTGCCGCTCCACCCGCGCCAGCCCGTAGCTGCCCGCCATGCCGGCCAGGGCATGGGCCTCGCGCTCCACCGGTTCGGCCGCCGCCCGCGCCAGCGAGGCCACCAGCGCCGCCACCAGTTCGCGCATGTCGTCCAGGCACTGCCGGCACAGCACGGCCAGCGTCGCCTGCGGCAGGTCGCGGCGCAATTCGGCCAGCCGCGCGCCATCCAGCAGCCCGTCGCCCGGCACCTGCGCCACCACCGCAGCGGCACCCGCCTCCTTGCGCAGCACCTCGCGCAGGCGCGCGGCCGGCACCGGCTTGCTCAGCATCCCCTGCATCCCCGCCGCCAGGCAGCGCGCCCGCTCCTCCTCGCCGGTATTGGCGGTCAGCGCATAGATCGGCACCCGCGCCACCGGCCCCGCCAACTTGCGCAACCGTTCCGCGGCCTCGTACCCGCTCATCCCCGGCATCATCAGGTCCATCAGCACGATGTCGTACGGCGTCGCCGCGGCCATGTGCAGCGCCTCGGCCCCCGATCCCGCCACGTCCACCCGATGGCCATCGCGGCGCAGCTGCGTGGCGGTGACCACCTGGTTCACCTGCATGTCCTCCACTAGCAGCACCAGGCAACGGCGTGGCCGCAGCCGCGTGGCCGGGGCCGGCAACACGGCGGCAGCCGGCGCCGCAACAGCCGGTGCGGCCGCCGGCCGGTGGCGCCGGGTGACATCGGCACAGCGCAGCAGCACCCCGCCATCCGGCATCGCGGCCAGATCGAACTCGACAATGCTGCCATCCGGCCGGTGGCGCAGCAGCGGAAACGCCCCCGGCCCCTGCGCGATCAACGCCAACTGGTGCGCCACCTCCTGGTTCACATCGGTCAGCCCGAACTCACCCGCCTCCGCCGAAAGCCGCAGCAGCGCCGCCAGCGTCGCCCCCTCGCGCGGCATGTCCTGCGGCATGTCCTGCGGCATGTCCTGCGGCAGGCCGGACAGCTCCGCGAAGCGCCGGTTCCAGTGCACCACCCGCAGCGCCGAGTCGGCCACCAGCACCCCGTCCGCCCCCGCCTCCAGCGCCGCATCCAGCCACGCGCCGCGGCCCACCGCGCACACCCGCGCGGCCGCCTCCGCCGCCAGCGCGCGCCGCACCGAAGCCAACCGCACGCCAAGCCACGCCACCGTCGCCAACAGCCCCCCAACGCACAGCACCAGCGGGATCAACAGCACCACCGGCACCGCCAGCGACTCCACGGCCCAGGACTGCGCCACGCTCACCCCCTCCCGGCCACGCCACGCCCGCCCGCGCGGCCCCATGGGGTTGCCGAGGACCGGCGCAGGTGGCATTGATCGCCCCCGTTCGGGCGCAGGCTGCAACGGGCGGCATACGCTGCACATAATGAGGATGGCATGGCGAAGATCAAGGTGAAGACCCCCGTCGTAGAGCTCGACGGCGACGAAATGACCCGGATCATCTGGGGCTTCATCAAGGACAAGCTCATCCTGCCCTACCTGGACATCGACCTGAAATATTACGACCTCGGCGTCGAGTACCGCGACCAGACCGACGACCAGGTCACCATCGACGCCGCCCACGCCATCAAGCAGTACGGCGTCGGCGTCAAATGCGCCACCATCACGCCCGACGAGGAACGCGTCGTCGAATTCAAGCTCAAGAAGATGTGGCGCTCGCCCAACGGCACCATCCGCAACATCCTCGACGGCACCATCTTCCGCGAGCCGATCATCTGCAAGAACGTCCCCCGCCTGGTCCCGCACTGGAGCCAGCCGATCGTCATCGGCCGCCACGCCTACGGCGACATCTACCGCGCCACCGAAACCAAGATCCCCGGCCCCGGCCGCGTCACCCTCACCTACCAGCCCGCCGACGGCTCCCCGGCCCAGGTCATGGACGTGCACGACTTCAAGGGCCCCGGCGTGGCCATGGGCATGCACAACACCTCCGACTCCATCACCGGCTTCGCCCGCGCCAGCTTCAACTACGGCCTCGCCCGCGGCTACCCGGTCTACCTCTCCACCAAGAACACCATCCTCAAGGCCTATGACGGCACCTTCAAGGACATCTTCGAGGATGTCTTCAACAAGGAATTCGCCGCCAGGTACAAGGCCGCCGGCCTCACCTACGAGCACCGCCTGATCGACGACATGGTCGCCTGCGCCCTCAAATGGGAAGGCGGCTACGTCTGGGCCTGCAAGAACTACGACGGCGACGTCCAGTCCGACATCGTCGCCCAGGGCTTCGGCTCCCTCGGCCTGATGACCTCGGTGCTGCTCGCCCCCGACGGCAACACGGTGGAAAGCGAAGCCGCCCACGGCACCGTCACCCGCCACTACCGCGAGCACCAGAAGGGCCGCGAGACCTCCACCAACCCGATCGCCTCGATCTTCGCCTGGACCCGCGGCATCGCCTATCGCGGCCGCTTCGACAACACCCCCGACGTCACCGCCTTCGCCGACACCCTGGAACGCGTCTGCGTCGAAACCGTCGAGTCCGGCGCCATGACCAAGGACCTCGCCGTACTGATCGGCAAGGACCAGCCCTTCCTCAACACCCAGGACTTCCTCGCCAAGATCGACGCGAACCTGAAGAAGGCAATGGCCTGACCCTTCCCGCCCGAACCTGCCAGCAGGGGCTCGCCACAAGGCGGGCCCCTTTCGCATCGCCGACACCCAGCAAGTGAAGACTTCTTTTTGTGAACAAAAAGAAGCAAAAAAACTTCATTCACTGACTTACTTCCCTCCCCCCGTGCGTCACGGGGGGAGCCGGAGGGGGGGGGGCCACGCATCGCATGGTAACACCCAGCCCCGCTGTTCCAGCCACCCCAAAATCTCAAGAGAAAGCCGCCCCCAACACCCATAACTACTTACGGATAAAAGTTTTTTGGTTCTTTTTTCCAAAAAAGAACCCCTTCCTTGCTCCCTTCCCCTCCCCCCCGGCATGAAATGCCCATAACCGCCGTCGCCCGAACCACCCGCGTCGTTTTCCTGATGATCGGCGTCGGCATCGCCGTCTGGGCGCCGCTGGTCCCCCACGCCAAGGCGCGCCTGGGGCTCGACGACGCCCAGCTCGGCACGCTCCTCCTCGGCCTCGGCATCGGCGGCCTCGTCGCCCTGCCGCTGGCCGGCCCGCTGGTCCAGGCGCGCGGCCCCCGCATCGTCATGCTCACCGCCGGCCTGCTGTTCTGCGCCCTGATGCCGGCCCTCGCCCTGGCGCCCTCGCCGCTGCTTCTGGCCGTCACCCTCACCGTGATGGGCGCCAGCGCCGGCGCCGTCGACATCGCCATGAACGCCCAGGCCGCCGCCGTCGAACAGGCCACCGGCCGCACCCTGATGTCCGGCTTCCACGGCGCCTATTCCCTCGGCGGCCTGCTCGGCAGCCTGGCCATGGCCGCCCTGCTCGCCGCCGGGGTGCCGCCCGCCGCCTGCGCCGCCCTGCTCGGCGGCGCCTGCGCGCTGGCCCTGATCGCCCGCGCCGCCACCATGCTGCCGCGCGCCAGGAACGCCGCGCCACCGCGCCTCATTCTGCCGCGCGGCCGGCTCGCCGGCATCGGCGCGCTCTGCTTCATCGCCTTCCTCCTCGAAGGCACCATCCTGGACTGGTCCGGCGTCTTCATCCGCTTCGTCCTGCACCAGGACGCCGCCGGCGCCGGCCTCGGCTTCGCCGCCCTGTCGGTGGCCATGACCATCGGCCGCCTCACCGGGGATGCCATCGTCAGGCGCTTCGCCGCCGTGCCCGTGCTCATCGCCGGCAGCGCCCTGGCCGCCGCCGGCTTCGCGCTGGCCGCCGCCTGGCACACCCTGCCCGCCTTCCTCGCCGGCTGCGCCCTGGTCGGCCTCGGCCTGGCCAACATGGTGCCGATCCTGTTCAGCGCCGCAGGGCGGACCCCCGGCATCGCCGCCAGCGCCGCCATCGCGGCGGCCGCCACCCCGGGCTATGCCGGCCTGCTGGCCGGGCCGGTCGCGGTCGGCTGGGTCGCCGCGGGGACCTCGCTGCCGGTCGCCTTCGCCGCCCTCGCCATGCTCGCCGCCGTCATCGGGCTGGCGGCGCGACAGGCTATAAAGAAGTAGAAAGCCTTCTTTTTGTGAACAAAAAGAAGCAAAAAAACTTCATTCATTAAGACTCTTCTCTCCCCCCGTGCTTTACGGGGAGAGCCGGAGGGGGGCGCCGCACCCCCCAACCCACCGTCAGAAAACCCTTGCAGCGATACCGACAGTTAGAAATAATTCCCATAGTGTTAATTGAGCAATCACCCCTGGTCGTGCATCTCGCCCGCCTGCTCGGCCGGCTCGAAGACCTGGTCCAACTCTGGCGATCCGGCGCGCTCCCGGCACTCCTGCCCGCCCCCTCCCCCCGACACACCCTGGCCCCGCGCCGCACCGGGCGCACCGCCCGCCGCACCCATCCGCGCGGCCCGCGCACCCGCGCCCTTTGCATGCCCGTTGCCGTACCGGCCCACCGCCGTCGCGGCGCTTCGCGCCAGCCCCACGGCTGCGATGCCCCCTCGCCCGCCCGCACCCCCTCCGGCGCCACCGGAGCTCTCGCCAAATATCTTGCGAGCGCCATCGCGATCTCATGTCGCTGTTGTTACGATTTCGCAATATTATACCGACCCCTGCGCAACATCCGTTGCCACACCCGCCAGCCCCCGCCATGCTGCCCCGCGACACAGCATTTCCGGGAGAATGACGATGCGATGGATGCGTTGGCTTGCCGCCGCCGCCATGATGGCGATCCCCACCCTGCCGGCCGCCGCCCAGCCCCTGCGCGTCGCCCTTGAGTTCGACCCCGCCCCGCTCGACCCCGCCACCGACGGCAGCTACACCAACCGCGTCGTCACCACGGTGATGTGCGACAGCCTCATCGACATGACGCCGGACCTGAAATTCGTCCCCCTGCTCGCCACCTCCTGGGAATGGGGTGCCGATCGCCTCTCCCTCACCCTCAAGCTGCGCCCCGGCGTGGTGTTCCAGGACGGCGCACCGTTCGACGCCGCCGCCATGGCCGCCAACCTCGCCCGCTACAAGAACGTCGCCTACTCCATCCGCAAGACCGAGATGGCCGCCATCTCCGGCACCGAGGTGATCGACCCGCTCACGCTGAAGGTCCTGCTCAGCCGCCCCTACGCCCCCCTGATCGCCCTGCTCGCCAACCGGCCCGGCACCCCCTACTCGCCGAAAATCCTCGAACTCTCCCGCGAACAGATCGCCAACGCCCCGGTCTGCGCCGGCCCGTTCAGCTTCAAGTCCCGCCTCGCCCAGGACAACATCACCCTGGAACGCTTCCCCGGCTACTGGAACGCCGCCGCCATCAAGCTGCCCGGCGTGATCTTCCGCACCGTCACCGACAGCAACATCCGCAAGGTCGATCTCGCCGGCGGCGGCCTGGACATCGCCCAGAAGCTCTCCCCCACCGACGTCGCCGCGGTCGCCGCCAACCCGAAGCTGAAGGTGTACAAAAGCCCCGCCCTCGGCTTCGTGCCGATCGAATTCAACGTCGCCAATGGCAAGGCCGCCGACACCCCGCTCGGCCGCGACCCCCGCGTGCGCCGCGCCTTCTCGCTGGCCATCGACCGTGCCGCCCTGAACCAGGTGGCGTTCGACGGCCAGTACGTGCCCTCCAACCAGATGGAACCACCCGGCAGCACCTATTTCGACCCCAACCACCCCGTCCCCGGCCGCGACCTCGCCGCGGCGAAGAAGCTGCTGGCCGAAGCCGGCGTGTCCCGCCTCGCCTTCACCCTGCGCACCGGCACCGACCCGCTGGACGCCCAGGTGGCCCAGATCATCCAGTCGATGGTCGCCGAGGCCGGCTTCGACATGAAGATCGTGGTCCAGGATTCCGCCGCCCTGGTGGCCGCCACCCGCGGCGGCGATTTCGAGGCCTCGATGCTGCTCTGGTCCGGCCGCGCCGACCCCGACGGCAACGCCCCGGTCTGGCTGTCCTGCAAGGGCTTCGTCAACTGGGGCCATTACTGCAACCCGAAGATGGACGAAGCCTTCCTGCAAGGCGCCTCCCACCAGACCACCGCCGAACGCCAGCCCTTCTACCGCCAGGCCACCGACATCTTCCTGACCGACCAGCCGCACGTGGTCTTGTACCACTGGTCCATGCTCTGGGGCATGACCGCGAAGCTGCAAGGCTTCAAGGGCCGCCCCGACGGCCTCTGGCGGCCCGAGGGCATGACCGTCACCCCGTGATCCCCGCATGACCGTCCGCCTCATCGAAGCCGACCTGCCGGAATTCGGCGAACCCACGGTGCTGCCGCAGATCCCCGGCAGCACCCACGCCGCACGCATGCAGGCCGCACTTGTGCGTGCCCACGCCGCCGGCATGGATGCCCTGGTGGTCTATGGCGACCGTGAGCACAGCGCCAACATCGCCTACCTCACCGGCTACGACCCGCGCTTCGAGGAAGCCCTCCTCGTCGCCCCCACCGCCGCCTGGCCCCGCCTCGCCCCCCACCTGCTGGTCGGCAACGAGGGCTGGAGCTACGCCGAACTCGCCACCGGCAGCTTCGAGCGCGTGCTGTGCCAGACCTTCTCCCTGCCCGGCCAGCCGCGCGACCGGCAGAAATCCCTCTCCCGCCTGCTGGCCGACGCCGGGCTGAAAGGCGGAATGACGGTCGGCGCCGTCGGCTGGAAGAGCTTCGGCCCCGGCGACCCCGGCGCCGACGAAACCTGGCTCGACCTGCCCGAATTCATCGCCCGCGCCGTGCGCGAGGCCGCCGGCGAACGCGGCCGCGTCGTCAACGCCACGGACGTGTTCATCAACCCCGCCGACGGCCTGCGCGCCATCAACGACGTGGACCAGCTCGCCCATTTCGAATTCGTCGCCACCCACGCCTCCCAGGGCCTGCGCAACGTGCTGTTCGGCCTCAAGCCCGGCATGACCGAGATGCAGGCCGCCCGGCTGATGGCCGTCCCCGGCATCCCCTTCTCCGCCCACCTGATGCTCTCCGCCGGCGACCGCGCCGCGCACGGCCTGCCCAGCCCCTCGATGCGCGTGCTCCGCGAGGGCGACCCCTTCACCATGGCGCTCGGCCTGCAAGGCGGCCTGTCCGCCCGCGCCGGCTTCCTGGCCACCGATGCCGCCGACCTGCCCGAACCCATCCGCGACTACGTGGACAAGCTGGCCGCCCCCTATTTCGCCGCCGTCGCCGAATGGTACGCCACCGTCGGCATCGGGGTTGCCGGCGGCGACCTGCACGCCGTCATCGCCCGCCACCTCGGCGATCCCTTCTTCGGCGTCGGCCTCAACCCCGGCCACCTGCTGCATCTCGACGAATGGCTGCACTCCCCGATCTTCGCCGGCAGCACCATCAAGCTGCGCTCCGGCATGGCGATCCAGGTCGATGTCATCCCCGCCACCCATTCCCCCTGGTTCACCACCAACATCGAGGACGGCATCGCGCTCGCCGACGCCCCCCTGCGCGCCGCCTTCGCCGCCCGCTACCCCGAGGCCTGGGCCCGCATCGAACGCCGCCGCGCCTTCATGGCCGATGTCCTGGGCATCCGCCTGAAGCCGGAGGTTTTGCCGTTCAGCAACATTCCCGCCTATCTTCCCCCGTTCCTGCTGGCGCCGCGCCGCGTGCTGGCGCTCGGCTGAACACCACCGCAACCGGGCCGCCAGTGCCCGCAGGGAGGCCAGCGATGACCAACGATCTCGGCGCAATGCAGGGGCTGAACGGCCTCGCCCACCAGCCGCTCGCCCGCCGCGGCCTGGTGACCACCGGCCTGATCGCCGGCTTCACCCTGGCCGCCACCCGCGTCGAGGCCCAGGCGATCCGCACCGACATGGACGGCATCGAGGGCGGCGAGGTCGCCATCGCCACCGCCGGCGGCTCCATGCCCACCTACTGGGCGCGGCCCAAGGGCGCCGGCCCGTTCCCGATCGTGCTGGTCAACGAGGAGATCTTCGGCGTCCACGAATACATCAAGGACACCTGCCGCCGCCTGGCCAAGGCCGGCTACCTGGCCGTGGCGCCGGAAATCTACTTCCGCGCCGGCGACCTGTCGAAGATGAGCGACATCCAGGCGATCATTCGCGACGTGATCCTGAAAACGCCCGACGCCCAGATGCTGGCCGACCTCGACGCCGCCGTCGCCTGGGCCGCGGCCAACCATGGCAACGAAGCCCGCCTGGCGGTCACCGGCTTCTGCCGCGGCGGGCGCAACACCTGGCTCTATGCCGCGCACAACCCGAAGCTGAAGGCCGCCGTGGCCTGGTACGGCCCGGTCGGCGGCACGCCCAGCGCCATCCAGCCGAAGACCGCAACCGACATCGCCGCCGACCTCAAGGCGCCGCTGCTCGGCCTGTACGGCGGCAAGGACGGCGGCATCCCGGTGGACAGCGTGCTCGCGGCCCAGGCCAAGGCCCGCGCCGCCGGCAAATCGGTGGAAATCCAGGTTTTCCCCGAAGCCGGCCACGCCTTCCACGCCGACTACCGGCCCAGCTACCGCGCCGACGCCGCCATCGCCGGGTGGGCGCGGATGCTGGCCTTCTTCAAGGCGCACGGGGTCTAG